>NZ_JBHUZM010000080.1:0-35362 GCF_042667665.1 Streptomyces sp. NPDC057307
GGCCGGCGCATGTGTGCCGGCCAACGACCTTTCCCGTATTCCGGCTTGAACGAATTTTGACCGGTGGTGTTTCTCACCGGCGTCAACACCTCCTTACGGTCGCGTAGGTCACATACGCGGGTGAATGATGTTCAGCTGTGGCTGACGATTCGAGAGCAGGAACCAGAAGTGTCTTCGGGTCGTACGCCGCCATCGGTGACAGCTTCACCGAAGGCGTCGGCGATCCCGGGCCGGGCGGAATCTATGTCGGCTGGGCGGATCGGCTCGCCGTACTGCTCGCCGACCGGACAGCGGACGGGGCGGCCGTCGCCGACCCCGACCACGGTTCGTTCCGGTACGCCAATCTCGCCGTACGGGGACGGCTGCTCGACCAGATCGTGGCCGAGCAGATCCCGCGCGCCAAGGAACTCGCCCCGGAACTGGTGACGTTCTGCGCCGGCGGCAACGACATCATCCGGCCCGGCAGCGACCCCGACGACGTCGCGGAACGCTTCGAACGGGCACTCGCCGACCTGACGAGCGCCGTCGGCACCGTCATGGTCCCCACCGGTTTCGACACCCGGGGCGTGCCGGTACTGCGCCATCTGCGCGGCAAGATAGCCACGTTCACCGCCCACGTCCGCTCCATCGCCGACCGCTACGACTGCCCGGTCCTGGACCTGTGGTCGCTCAAGTCGGTCCAGGACAGACGCGCCTGGGACGGTGACCGGCTGCATCTGTCACCGGAGGGCCACACCCGCGTGGCCCTGCGCGCCGCCCAGGTCCTCGGCCTCGACGTCCCCGCCGACCCCGACCAGCCGTGGCCGCCGCTGCCTCCGCGCGGCGCACTGGAGGTGCGCCGCGACGACATGCAGTGGGCGCGCGAATATCTGGTCCCCTGGATCGGCCGCCGCCTCCGCGGTGAGTCCTCGGGCGACCACACGGTCGCCAAACGCCCGGACCTGCTGCCGCTCGTGCGGCACTGAGTCACCGACCGGGGCGGTGAAGTGCGGGCGCCGGCAGCGGAATCGGCCCCACGGGCGCGGGCGCGGCCGGTATCCGTTCCAGGACGCCGCCCGCGAAGACGTCGTACAGCGGCAGTGTCTCCAGGTGGACGTAGCCGATGTGGCAGTCGCAGACCGCGAGCGGGCACGCGCGGGGTTCCAGGGCTGCGCGGTACGAGCCGTCGTAGAGGTTGCCCAGCTCCGCCGGGACGAAGTGGCAGCGGCGGACCGTGCCCTCGCCGTCGACCGAGATCACCGATTCGCCCGTGCGGCACGGGAGGCCGGCCGAGCGGTGGGGGTGGCGGCTGTACGGGAACAGAGGGTCGACCGACGTCCAGTCGGCGGCCTCCGCGTCCGAATAGGCCCGTCCCTCCGCCGCGTTGACCCACAGATAGACGTGCTCCGGGAGATCGGCGCGCAGACGGCGGGCCTGGTCGAGATGGTCGGGGAAGCCGACGACGCCGACGCTGAAGCGGATGCCCGCGGAGCCCAGCTCCTGGCACTTGGTGAGGAAGCGGTCGTACGGCGTCTGGCCGGGGTGGTACGTGCACCACAGGGCCAGCTTCGCCGGGTCGGCGGCCTTCAGCCAGTCCGTACGGCAGCTGAGGTTCGTCTGGATGGCGACCCGCGCGACATGGGGGAGATGGGAGAGGTCGGTGAGCGCCCGCCGGTACCAGGACCTGGTGAGGCCCTCGCCCCACGGGGTGAACAGGACCGACAACCGGTCGTCGGTCCGTTCGGCGGCCCACGCCGTGAAACGCGTCAGCGCGGCCCGGTCCGCGCGCAACTGCTCCGTGCTGTCGCGGCGCTTGGCGAACGGGCAGTAAGGACAGTCGTAGTCGCAGGAGGCGAGCGGGCCCCGGTAGAGGATCGTCAGGTCCACGTCTGCCTCACTTCAGTTCGTACGAGGCCATCGCGGCCCGGACGGCGGGGGAGAACAGGGCCGGGCCCAGCGCGTCCGAGTGGGCCAGACCCTCCGGCGAGAGGCGCAGCAGACCGGGCCCGGCGGCCGTGTCGAGCCAGCCGAGGTCGGCGAACCGCTCCAACTCGACGGGGAAGTCGTCGCCGGGGCGGCTGCCGAACCGGGTCCGGTAGTCGTCCACCGCCATGCCCTCGGCCTGGAGCAGCGACTGCAGGAGATGGCGGCGGCGCGCCTCGTCCGCGTCGACCGCGCGGCCCACCTCGGCGCGGGAGAAGTCCTCGGTGGTCGTGTAGGTGTCGATGATGTTCCGGATCTCGCGCATTCCGACCGCGTAGTCGAAGGAGTAGTGCAGGTCCGAGGTGTAGGAGCGCGCGCCGCAGCCGAGGCCGATCATGCCGTCGGTCTGGCACGCGTAGTCGTCGGCCCCTTCGCGCGGCGCGCCGGGGAGGCGGAACATGCGCATCGACACCTGCTCGTAGCCCTGCGCCAGGAGATGGTCCCTGCCCCGCCGGTACAGATCGAGCCGCTGGGCGTCCCAGTCGGCCTCACTGGCGTGCGCGCGCCGCCCGAGCGGGGTCAGCGGCCGGGCGTACAGCGGGTAGAGATACAGCTCCTCGGGCCGCCAGGCGAGCGCCGCGTCGAGCGAGAGCCGCCAGGACCGCGGGGTCTGGCCGTCGATGCCGTAGATGAGGTCGATGTTGAGAACGGGGATCCGCGCGTCCCGGATCCGGCCGAGGGCGGCCTCGACGTCGGAGCGGCGCTGCGGGCGCACCGCCGCCTTGGCCTCCTCCTCGACGAAGCTCTGTACGCCGATGCTCAGCCGGGTGGCTCCTCGGTCGGCCAGCACCGACAGCCGGTCGGCCGTGGCGGTCGACGGCGACGTCTCCACGGAGAGCGGAACGGCCCGCAGATCGGCGCCCATCCGCTTCTCCGCGATGTCGCACAGCCGCTCCAGCTCGCCGGCGGTCAGGAAGGTGGGCGTGCCGCCGCCGAAGGCCGCGGCCGCGAAGCGCACCGCGTCGCCGCCGTCCCCGCCGCCGTCCCCGCTGCCGTCCCCGCTGCCGTCCCCGCTGCCGTCGCCGTGGAGCGCGTCGGCCACTGCGGTCGCCTGCCGGTCCAGCGCGTCCAGATAACGCGTCGTCAGCTCGTCGGGCGCGCCGATCCGGGTGAAGAGGTTGCAGAAGCCGCAGCGGACCTCGCAGAACGGTATGTGCAGATAGAGCGAGAGCGCGTCCTTGCGCTCACCGGCCCACAGCCCACTCAGGCCCGGCCGGTCGGCCAGCGGCCGGTACGCGGTCTTGTGCGGGTACGCGTAGACGTAACTCTCGTACGGGCGCGGGGCGGTGGTCATGGCGGTCGTGTCGGTCATCGGGGTGCCCCTGGGTCCAGGAAGAAATGGGCGTACGGCACGGTCCAGACGGACTCGTGGCCCAGGCGGTGGCCCGTCCAGCCGTCGTCTCCGTAGGCCGTGCCGTGGTCGGAACAGACGATCGTGAAGCAGCGGCGCCGGCTGCTCGCCGCGGCGAACAGTCGGCCTATGTGCCGGTCGACGTATTCGAGCGCGGCGGCGTGCGTCTGCCGCGAGTCACCCGCCTCACGGGTGGCGCCGGGCAGATGGAACCAGTTCGGCTGGTGCAGCGACGGCACATTGACGAAGAGGAACAGCCGCTGCCCGGCGGGCAGTTCGGCCACGATCCGCTCCGCGCGGGCCACCTGCGACTCGAACGATGTCGGTGACGCGACGCCGAACTCCGGCTCCCAGTGGCTCTCCTGGAACATCCCCGGCAGTACGGAACCGAGCGCGCCCCGCTTGTTGAAGAAGCCGACACCCCCGATGCACACCGTCCGGTACCCGGCGTCCGCGAGACCCGACACGAGGTCGGGCGTGTCGAAGACGAACGTCCTGCCGGCCGTCGACTCGCTTCCCTCGAACCGGGCCGCGAACAGCCGCGGATGCGGGCCGGGCGCGGCGGGGGTCGGCAGGAACCCGGCGAACATCGCCTGGTGCGAGGCATAGGTGAAGCTGCCGGGTGCGTGCCGCTCCTCCCAGCGCCCGCCGGGGAGATGACGGGCGAGATTCGGCAGCCGGCCCGCCGCGGCCAGCTCGACGGCCACGTCGTACCGCAGGGTGTCGAGGGTGACCAGCAACAGGTCGTCGTGGCCCACGACACGACTCATGTCGGGCAGCCCCGCACCCGCCGTCCCGGCACCCGGGGTCTCGGCACCCGGCACATCAGCATCCCTGACCCCGGCACCCGGGACACCGGAGCCCGTGATCTCAGAGGCGTGCACGGTGCTCCCCTCCCACGCGCGCCCGCAGAGCCGCGAGCTGCGCCCCGTAGGTGTCCAGCCCCTCCGCGCCGCTGCCCGGCAGTCCGGTGAGACCGGGCAGCAGATCACCGAAGGCATTGACCTCGCCGACGGCGAAGCGGCGCCAGCCGGTCGACGGCAGCAGGTCCACCCCCACGCAGTGCGTGCCGGGGAAGCAGGCCGCGGCCCACTCGCAGATCTCCAGGGCGGCGCCCCAGCTCGCGCCGCCGCCCGCCGCTTCGGTCGCCGCCCGCACCGCGTTCAGATCACCGCGTGCCCCGCCGAGATGCAGATTGGTCATGGGCGACGAACTGGTCCGTACGACGGCGTGCGTCGCCCGCCCCGCGACGACCACCACCCGCAGGTCGGCCGCCCGGCCGTGCTGCGTGGCCTTCGGCAGCCACCGCTCGACATGGAGCCCGTCCGGGGCCAGCGCGTCGACGATCGCCGCCACCTCGGACTCGGTGGTCAGCCGCCGTACCCGCAGCGAGTTGAACAGCCGTCCCGCCGCGTCGCGTTCGACCGAGGTCGTCGCCCGCACCCGACCGGGACCCGCGGTCTCGACCGCCAGCACCCCGGAGGCCGACGAGCCATGAGCGATCTTGACGAACGCCCGCCGCATGCCGGGACCGTTCATCAGGGCCCGTACGTCGTCCCAGCCACGCACCGGCGGGGCACCGGGCCCCGAGGTGGGCGACGGCGGTACGGGTACGGAGGCCAGGTCCAGCACCCCGTGGCACAGCCGCTTGTCGAACAGCACCGCCAACTCGTCCGGGTCGTCCAGGAGCTGAGCCCCCGCCTTCCGTACGGCGCGGCCCAACTCCCGTACGGCGGAGGTGAACCGCTCGTACCAGACGGCCGTGCCCTCGACCCGCGTCGGATCGTCCGCACCACGCAGCAGCCGCTCCACCGCCGCGTCCTCGCCCGGTGACTCGACCCGTACCACCTCGCCGGGCCGGAACTCGGCACGCCCGCCCAGCACATCGAGCCAGGCCACCTCACGGGCCGGCGGCAGGCCCGCCGCCGCGACCGCGTCCTGGAACAGCCGGACCCGGCGGTTGGCGGGATTGCCGACGACCGCCAGGCGCGGCTCGCCGCTACTCGGAGACGGCGACATAACGCCACTCGTCGTCTTCGTCGATGTCGTCGGCCGGCTCCAGCTTCACCCGCACACCGTGCGGCTCCAGAGCCTCCCGGATCCGCCCGGTCCAGGCCGGTGACATGAAGTGGTGGTCCAGGTCCAGCTCTTCGAGATGGGTGAGCGGCTGGCCGGCGAGGAGCGCTTCGGCCCCCTCGTCGCCGAGCGTGCCCATGGACAGCGTCAGTGACGCGAGCCCGGCCACGACCGGCGCCGAGGCCACGGCGGCGACGATCTCGTCCTGGATCTCGCTGTTCTGGAGCCCCAGATGGCGCAGCCGCGGGAATCGGCCGCCGTCGAGGAAGGGCGCCAGATCGGCGACGGTGGCGCTGCCGCCGTACTCCTGGACGCCCAGCCACAGCTCCAGACGCTCCAGCGCGGGCAGCTCGCTCGCGCCGACGGCGCGGACGACGGAGCCCGGCAGCCCGCCCGATTCGAGACGCAGCGCGCGCAGATGCCCGTGCTTCACCGGGCGCAGTCGCAGATCACCGTTCTCGTACGTGTCGCCGCAGCCCTGCGCGCCGAACTCCTCAAGCAGGGGGAACGCCTCGATGGCCGGGGTGATGTCGGTCATCCTCAGCCAGGAGATCTCGCACCGCTCGCCGTCCACGTCCGCCAGGAACAGGCCGCGCAGGGCGGGGAACCTCGCCGCGTCGGCGATGATCAGCTCCATGGCGGGTCCCAGCCCCGAGTAGTCACCGGTCCACCACGGACCGATGACCAGCGCACGCACGCGCTCGGTGTCCACGACGTCGGTGAACCGCTGCCACACCTTGGCGAAAGTCCACTTCTCGTCATACCCGCAGTCGAGCCGCCAGGCGACGGCGTCAGGCTCGGGCAGCGCCCCCGGCGCCGGGACCTCGTCGAGGGGGAGAGTGAAGAAGGGCAGTCCGCAGAGCTGCTCGTAGGGGTTGATCTCGTCCGCGTCGCTCATTCCGCCACCGCCGTGAAACGCGAGTTGTCGTCCCTCGCGGACTCGCACTCCGAGAGATCCACGACCACACCGGCGGGCTCCAGCGTCGCGCGGATCCGCTCCCGCATCGGCTCGCTCAGATAGTGGTGGTGCAGATCGAGCTTTTTGAGATGGGTGAGCGGCTGACCGCCGAGCAGCGCCTCGGCGCCCTCGTCGCCGAGGGTGCCCATCGACAGGTCGAGGGTCTCCAGCCGCGCCACGACCGGCGCTCCCGCCAGCGCCGCCGCGATGTCGTCCTGGATCTCGCTGTTGCGCAGCGCCAGTGACCTCAGGGCGGGCAGCCGCGCCCCGGTGAGGAAGGGATCCAGGTCCGCCACGATCGTGTTCGCGCCGTACCAGGACACGCCCAGCCAGATGTCCAGATGCTCAAGCGCGGGCAGTTCGGCCACGCCGATGTTCCGCACGACGTCGGCGTCCAGACCGCCGGTCTCGACGGTCAGCGACCGGAGCCCCTCGTGCTTGACGCCGGTCATGTTCAGATCCTGGCCGCCGCGCACCCCGAACGAGCGCAGCTGCGGGAGGCCGTTGATCAGCGGCGCCATGGCCGTCTGGTTGATCCACGAGATCTCGCACTCCTCGTAGGTGATGTCACCCACGAACAGCGCCCTGAGAGAGGGGAATTGATCCCTCGCCGCGACGATGGCCTCGATCACCTTGTCGGGTGAGGTCTCGTAGGCGTCGCTCCAGGAGCCGACTATCAGCGCGCGGACCTCGGTGGTGTCGACGGCCTTGACGAAGCGGGCGAACGCCGACTCCCACTCCTCCTCGCTGTCGTACGCCGGGACGCTCACGCGCCAGGCCACCGACCCGGCGTCGGGGAACTTCGCCTTCCCTTCGGCCTCGGCGTCGGGGAAGTCGAACGCGGGCAGGCCGTCCAACTCCTGCATGTTGTTCGAAACGGTCATGGCGAGTGCTCCAGACACCGGGCGTCGGCGTTGATCGGCTTGTTGCTGAGAGAAGTTGTAACAGGCCCCACTGACAAGCCCGGTTCGGGGGCGGAGGCCGTTGTCAGACCCACCGTCTAGCGTCGTTCACAGGTCGGCGCACTCGGCGCCGCCGGTCGAGGGGAGAGCCATGTACCGGCAGGGAGACGTGCTCATCGTGCCCGTCGCGGACGAGAGTGTGCCGTCCGGGATCGCGGAGGCGCGCAGCGAGCCGAGGGACGCGCGGGGCCGCCTCGTCCTGGCACTCGGTGAGGTCACGGGACACGCCCACGCGGTGACGGGCCCCGGCCTGCTCGTCCGGGAGACGGGCGGCGAGTTCGGGCCGATGCTGCTGCATCTGCCGGAGGGCGGCCGGGTGGTGCACGAGGAGCACGCGGCGATCCCGCTGCCCAAGGGGTGGTTTCGCGTGGTGCGCCAGCGCGAGTACCTGCCGGGTGCGGTGCGTGTCGTCGCCGACTGAGCGGCGGCGACGGCGGCGGCGGCGACCGACGGCGGGTCGGGGCAGTTCGCGGTAGACGGCAGTACGTAGTGGACGGCAGTACGTGGTGCACGGCGGTTCGCGGTGCACAGCGGTACACGGGACAGTGACGACAGGGGACGGGGCTTCAGACATGCAGCATGTGGACAAGTGGCGGGGCGTCGCGGCGGCGACAGGGGCGGCCGACCGGCCGGCGGCCGAGGCGGGCATACGGCTCGCCTACCGCACGGCCGGACTGACCGAGCCGGCGCGGATCATCTGGGCGGACTCCCCGCTCGCCGGACTCGCCGCCGTCCGGTCCCTCACGGATCAGGGCAGATCGGTCCGTGAGGAGGTCCGTACCAAGCCGTGGGCGGAGGAACGGCGGCGTATCCACGACGAGTTGGGCCCGGCGGGCTGGGCCGAGTGGTGGAGTGCCACCGGCGCCCGGCTCTGGGACACCACCCGCGCGCTCGCCGAGCGGATCCGCTCCGGCATCACCGAGACACTCGGCACGGAGGCGGCCGACCTCGCCGCGACACGTCAGTTGCTGCTCGACGCGGTCCTCGGTCAGCACGACGCCGCCTGGCTCGCCGCCTTCGACGGCCGCGGCGACCGGCTCACGGGACTCGCCGAGGTGGCGGCGCACGCCGGCTGGTGGTGGCCGTACGAGAACGTGACGGTGGTCTGCGAACGCCCCGTGGAGCTGCACCGTGACGAGGCCGGACGCCTCGACCGCGGTGACGGCCCGGCCCTCGCCTACCCGGACGGCTTCGCGCTGTACGCGTGGCGCGGCATGCCCGTCCCGGCCGACTTCCTCGCCGAACTCAGCACGCTCGACCCGGCGCGGATCCGCGCCGAGGAGAACGCCGAACTGCGTCGCGTGATGCTGGAGCACTACGGCTACGACCGCTATCTCACCGAGTCCGACGCCAAGCCGATGGGCAAGGACGAGACCGGCATCCTCTGGCGGATAGCGCTCGAAGGCGACGAGGACGTCGTGATGGTCGAGGTCGTCAACTCCACCCCCGAACCCGACGGCACGAGCCGCACCTACTGGCTGCGGGTGCCGCCGGGGACTCGTACCGCCAAGGAGGGCGTGGCCTGGACGTTCGGCCTGGGCGCCGACGAGTACGAACCGATGAGGCAGACCTGACCCGCTGAGATTCCGGGCCTGTCCTCGACCGTCGATCGTCCGGACAGGCCATGAATCACCGCTCAGCGGGACAGCAGCGCGTCGGCTCCGATCAGTGACGAGCTGCCCTCCACCGTGCAGGCGTAGGCGCCCGCGACCGCGCCGAGGCGCGCGCAGTCGTCCAGATCCCGCCCGGCCAGCCGCCCGTACAGGAAACCGGAGACGTACGCGTCGCCCGCGCCGTTGGAGTCCACCACCGGTGCGGGTGGGACGGTCGCCGGGATCGGCCGGGGCGTACGGCTGCCCTCACGGGTCAGCAGATACGAGCCTCCGGCCCCCGCCGTGGCCACCACCGCCTGCGCCCTGCCCTCGCGCAGGATCTCCCGCATCACCGGCGCTATCCGCTCGCTCGCGCCGGCGGCGCTGAGGAAGACCAGGTCCGCGCGGTAGGCGAAGTCCCGGTGGTAGGCGTTCACCCCGTCCCAGTCGTGCAGATCGGTCGAGACCGGGACGCCCTGCTCGATGATGTCGTCGAACAGATGCCGGGTGAAGTTCGTGATCGACACATGGACATGGCGGGCCCGCTTCAGGTGCGGCAGGTAGAACTCGCGCGGCATCCGCAGGTCTTCCGGATCCCGCGCGTCGTGGAAGGACATCCTGCGCCCGGTCTTCTCGACGAGATTGACCGCGCGACGCGTGCCCGCGGGCGAGATCATCCCTTCGAAGTCCACACCGCCCTTGGCGAGATGCTCGCGGACCTGGCCGCCCGTCCAGTCGTCACCGATGAAGTCGAGGAATTTGACGTTCAGTCCGAGGGCCTGACAGCCCAGGGCCACATTGCCGCCGGTCTGTCCCGGCCATTCGCGGATCGGCCCGACACCGATCGAGTCGGCGAGCGGTACGGGGAGGGAGTCGACACGGACCACGGTGTCGACGCCGCTGCCGCCGAGGACGAGCACGTCATGGCTCGGTTCGCCTTCCGGACCGGCCCCCGGCCCATCGCGATCGACGTCCGGATGTTCGGTCTGCTGCTGAGCCACAGTCTCCACCTTCGTGCCGGATTCCGGATGTCCGCCTCAGTATGGCCGTGACGGCGCCGGCCCGAGGCGGGTGTCCATCACCCGGCGGAGGAGCGGTCAGAACGGGCCCTCGGCGCCCAACGCCGCTCTGTCCACGCCCAGTTCCCGCGCCAGCGCCTCGTCCGACCACTCCAGCAGGGTGGCGCGGGTCAGCGATCCCGCGTACGACGTCATCTGCACCGCGAGACCGTCCAGCAGCGCCGTCAGCCGCCAGGCCGTCGCGACCGGGTCGGGGCAGCGGAACTCACCGGCGTCCACGCCCTCGGTGATGACGGCCGTGAGCGCGGCCTTCCACTGCTGGTCGAGTTCGCTGGCCACCTCGTGGAGCGCCGGCTCGCGCGGCGCCGCCGCCCAGCCCTCGATCCACAGCCGCCACCCCTTTGCCTCGCCGGTCGGCGCGTACCAGCGGGTCGCGGCGTGCAGCCGGGACAGCGCGCTGGTACGGCGCCCGAGCAACTCCCGCAATTGCGCCAGATCTTCCTCGGCGGCGTGCCGGAAGGCGGCGGCGAGAAGCTTCTCCTTCGTGGAGAAGTGGTACAGCACCAGGGCGTTGCTCACCCCGAGGACGGCGGCGACGTCGGCGATGCGCACGGCGGCCACCCCCCGTGCCTGGATCTGCTCGACGGCGGCGCGCAGCAGGTCCTCGCGCCGCTCCTCCACACTCAGCCGTACTCTCGCCACAACTGAACCCTAACCCCAGCCGGTTGACACCAACCGCGAGCCTGTACACCGGCGACCACGTACCCGCCGGTCAGCGGTAGTGCCCGAACCGCTCGGCGATCAGGGGCAGTCGGTCGGCGGCGATGGCGTGCGCGGCGGCTCTCGGAGTCGTACGCCCGGCCTCCGCGCGTTCCAGCATCAGCTCCGTCAGCGCGCGCATGGCGCGCCGCGTGTGGGCGAACGCCTCGTCCGCGTCGGGGCCGATGTCGCCGAAGAGGGTCCACCACCACCAGGCGTTCGTGGCCGAGTTGACGACGACGTCCGGCAGCACCGTGATCCCGCGCGCGGCCAGCAGCTCCTCCGCGTCGGCCAGGACAGGCATGTTCGCCGCCTCGACGATCCAACGGGCCGTGACACGCGCCTGGTTGGCGGCGTCGATCGCGTACGAGACGGCGGCGGGCACCAGGATCTCGGCGTCCGCCGACAGCCAGGCGTCGCCGGGCAGTTCACGGTCGCAAGGGCGCAGCACCGCGCGGTCCACCATCCCGAACGCGTCACGCGCGGCGAGTAGTGACTCGACGTCCAGGCCCTCCGGACAGGCGATGGTCCCCTTGACGTCCGCGACAGCCACCACCACGAGTCCGGCCCGGACGAGGAATCGCGCCGTCGCCCCGCCCATGGTCCCCAGCCCCTGCACCGCGACCCGTGTCCCCGCGTACGGCACCCCCGCCCGGTCGAGCGCGGTGAGCGCGGACTCGGCCACTCCGCAGCCGCCGGCCAGTTCGTCCAGGCCGATGCCGTCGACGTCCACGGCGAAGGCGTCGGCGAGCCGCCGCCGCGCGGCCGTCTCGTCGTCGAGGAGGGGGTGGATCGCCTGGACGGTCGAGACGAGGCCCGCCTCGGCGGCGGCGCGGTCGACCAGGTCCTGGCTCAGCCCCAGGTCCTCGCCCGTGGTCCAGACGGTCTCGATGTACGGCCGTACGGCACGCAGGTAGCGGACGAGGATGCCGTACGCCGCCGGGTCCCGGGGATCGCAGTCGATACCGCCCTTGGCACCGCCGAGCGGGATGTAGCGCGCCGCCGGGTCGTCGTTGTAGTGCAGGGCCTCTTTCATGGTCATGCCGCGGGCCAGCCCGGTCACCTCGTCCAGCGAGCAGCCGTCGCGCATCCGCAGTCCGCCGCTGGACACCCCGCGCACCAGCCGGTCCACGACCAGGTACCCCTCGCGGCCGGTCACATGGTCGCTCCAGGTCAGCGATATCAAGGGGGACAAGGGTGCCTCCGGGGGCCGTAACCGAATCCGTAACTGAATGGAGGGTCAGTGTCGGGAGCGGGACGCGCGGCTGTCAAAGAGATCAACGGGTGGCTGTCGAGGGCCGTCCGCATGGCCGGATCTCGCCCGTCGGTGGCCGGGCGCGGGAATCCGGGAGATCGTCCGCACGTTGCACGAAGGTGCCACGGACGGCGCACCGGCGTGGCACCCCGGTCATGGAAACGGCTCATAATGTGATGAACCCGAACCTTCAGGAGATGCAGTGAACGGCGCCGGCACCCCACCCTCACTCCGCTCCCGGCTGCGCGCGATGCGGTCCGAAGCCTTCGGGGCCGACTCGGCAGGCCAGCGCCTGGAGCGGATCCACAACTCCCCGAACTTCGCCGACGGTGTGTTCCAGAATCCCGAGGGCACCGCCAGAATCAGACCCTCCGGCTCCATGCTGGAGCTGTCGAAGGTCTACCTCAGCAAGGAAGGGCGCGCCCGGCGGGCGCCCGCCACTCCCATCCCCGTCCACCAGGACACCCTGGCGGACCTCGCCGTACCGCCCGCCTCCGGGCTGCGGCTGACCTGGATGGGCCACTCCAGCGTCCTCGCCGAGATCGACGGCCGGCGCGTGCTCTTCGACCCGGTCTGGGGCGAGCGCTGCTCCCCCTTCTCCTTCGCCGGACCGAAGCGGCTGCACCCCGTGCCCGTCTCGCTCGCCGCACTCGGGCCGGTCGACGTCGTCGTCATCTCGCACGACCACTACGACCACCTCGATCTGCCGACGATCAAGGGCCTCGCCTCCACCAACACCGTCTTCGCCGTGCCGCTCGGCGTCGGCGCGCACCTGGAGCGCTGGGGCGTGCCCGCCGCCCGACTGCGCGAACTGGACTGGAACGAGACGGCGGAGGTCGCGGGCATCTCGTTCACCGCGACACCCGCGCGGCACTTCTGCGGCCGTGGCCTGCGCAACCAGCAGCACACCCTCTGGGCGTCCTGGGCCGTCGCGGGACCCGAGCACCGGATCTACCACAGCGGTGACACCGGCTACTTCACCGGCTTCCAGGACATCGGCGCCGCGCACGGCCCGTTCGACGCCACGATGATCCAGATCGGCGCCTACAGCGAATACTGGCCGGACATCCACATGACCCCGGCCGAGGGCCTCCGGGCGCACCTCGACCTCCAGCAGGGCAGCCCGTCCGGTGTGATGCTGCCGATCCACTGGGGCACGTTCAACCTGGCCCCGCACCCGTGGGCCGAGCCCGGCGAGGGCACGGTCACCGCGGCGGCGGAGGCGGGCGTACGGATCGCGCTGCCGCGGCCGGGCGAGTCCTACGAGCCGACGCTGACCGACAGCATCCCCGGCGCCCCGTGGTGGCGTTCCGTCGCCGTCGCACCGGTCGGTGGCTGGCCGGAGGCGGTGCCGGCGGGGGAGACGGCGTCCGTCTCGGCGACGGCCACGGCCACGGCGACGTCTTCGGCCTCCGGCGCGGAGCCGGGCAAGGCGGACCAGGCGCCGGGCACTGGCGGCACGACCGGCCCCGGTGCGGGCTCGGCCGGGACCGCACCCTCCGCGCAGAGCGCGCCGTAACACCAGGTCCGTGAGGTTCGCCGGGTCTTTCGGGCTCGGCGGGTCTTCCCGGCCCGGCGGGCCGGGCGCTCAGACCTGGACCACCGTCACGCCGCGATCCTCGAACAGCTTGGCCTGTTCGGGGGCGCCGGTGTCGGTGATGAGGGTGTCGATGGCGTCCGTCGGACAGATCCGGGCGAACGCCGGTGTGCCCAGCTTCGAGCTGTCCGCCACCACCACGAGCCTGCGCGCCCGTGCCGCGAGAAGCGCGTTGATGCTCGCCTCGTGCTCGCTGTGCGCACTCGCCCCCGCCTCCGCGTCGACGGCGTCGGCGCCGACGAAGGCGAGGTCCAGGCTCACCTCGCCCAGGATGTGCCGGGCCAGCGGCCCCACCAGCTCGTACGACTGAGGCATGGCCACCCCGCCCGTGGTCACGATCTTGATGTGCGGGCGCACGGCCAGCTCATGGGCGATGTTCAGCGCGTTCGTCACCAGGGTCACGGCGGGCTCGCCGCCCCGGTGCGGCAGGCCGGCCAGGTCGGCCCGCGTGGCGACGGCCCGCGCGACCTCGGCCGTCGTCGTACCGCCGTTGAGCCCGATCACCATGCCCCGGTCCACCAGCGCGGCGGCGGCGCGGCCGATGCGCTGCTTCTCCGCCGACCGCCCCACCGACTTGTAGCGCGGCGGCAGTCCGTACGACACGGAGTGCGCCACCGCCCCGCCCCGGGTCCGGGTGAGCAACTGCTGCTCGGCGAGATGGTCGAGATCCCTGCGTACGGTCGCCGCCGACACGGACAGCTCGGCGGCGACGTCGTCGACGTCCAGCCGGCCCCGCTCGGCGAGCAGTTCGAGCAGGGTGTTGTGCCGTTCGTACCGGTCCACTGCATCTCCTTCGTCACGCCTCGGATCATTCAAGCACCTCCACGCCTGGAAGAGTTTGCTTGAAGGTGCTCGAAAAGCTGCTCTAGCATGCATGAACAAGCATTCCTGGCAGTAGAGATCGAGAGTGGAGAGCCGACGTGACGTTTGTCCAGACGGAACTGGCCAGTCAGCCCGCGAGCTGGAGCCGGGCGGCGGAGCTGGCCGAGGGCCTGCGCGGCTCGGGCCGACTGCCCGAGGCCGGTGAGCGCACGGCCGTCGTCGGCTGTGGCACCTCGTACTACATGGCGCAGGCGTACGCCGCGCTGAGGGAAGGCGCCGGGCAGGGCGAGACCGACGCCTTCGCCGCCTCCGAGTTCCCGGCGGGCCGCCGCTACGACCGCGTCGTGGCGCTGACCCGGTCGGGCACCACCTCCGAGGTCCTGCGACTGCTGGCCGCCGCCCGCGGTACGGCCCGTACGACCGCGATCACCGCCGACCCGGAGACGCCGATCCGCTCGGCCGCCGACGACCTGGTCGTCCTCGACTTCGCGGACGAGCGGTCCGTCGTGCAGACCCGGTTCGCCACCACGGCGCTCACCCTCCTCCGCGCCCACCTCGGGCTGCACACCGCGTCGGTGGTCGCCGACGGGGAGCGGGCCGTGACGGAGCCGCTGCCCGAAGGGGTCACCGACTGCTCGCAGTTCACCTTCCTCGGGCAGGGCTGGACCGTCGGGCTCGCCAACGAGGGCGCGCTCAAGATGCGGGAGGCGGCGCTCGCCTGGACGGAGTCGTACCCCGCCATGGAGTACCGGCACGGCCCCATCAGCATCACCACCGAGGGCACGGCGACCTGGCTGCTCGGGCCCGCGCCCGACGGGCTCGCCGAGCAGGTCGGCGCGACCGGCGGGCTGTGGGTGGCCGGTGAACTCGACCCGCTGGCCGAGCTGGTACGGATCCAGCGCCTCGCGCTCGCGCTCGCCGACGCGCGCGGTCTCGACCCGGACCGGCCGCGCCATCTCAGCCGTTCGGTGATCCTCGCCGGGGAGTAGCCGCGACCCCCGTCGTAGGGGGGTGTGAGGCGAGGGCGTGAGGCGGACGAGGGCCGGAGACGTGGGCAACCGCTCCGGCCCTCAAGGTGATTGCACTGTTTCGGACTGTTGTGCGATGACTCATACCAGAGCGGGATGCTCTGTGGGCAACTTCGGCAACTGCCCGCCACAACTGACTATTCGCCAACTACCGTGAGTGCTCGGTGATCAACGCTGGGCTTCCTACGCATGTCCGCCTGCCGCCACACACCGACGACACCGCCGCAGAACACCTGAGGCCTGGGGCCCCACGTACCGAGGACGCTGATGTCTCAACTTCGCGCACCCACCGCGCGACCCGATCGCCGAGAAGGCGGCCGGCACGGCCGGCCGGGCACCCGCGCGCCCTCGGCCAAGGCGTCGCCCGCCAAGGGCCCGCCCGCACCCGGGCCCGACGCGCCGACGCCGCCCGAAGCCCGGATACGCCCCCAACTCCTGCGCGCCGCCGTGCTGCCGACCGTCATAGCCACGCTCAGCGGCCTGCTCGCCCTGCTCGTCACCATCCGCTCCGGCGGGGTACGGCCGACCCCCGAGATCTGGGCGGCCGTCGTCGGTACGGTGCTCGTCGGCGTCGTCGCGGCCACCGCCGCCGCCGTCGGGGCCGATCGCGCCTCCAAATCCGTGATCGACCGCAGCAACGCGCTCCGGCGGTCGAGCGCCCGCGCCCAGGCCGACCTGCGCGGCGTCGTGGAACAGCTCCGCCGCGGCGAGGGCCCCCCGCCACGCCGCGCGCCCGTGGCGCACGCCCCCGTCGGAGACGAACTCGACCTGCTCGCCCAGGAACTGGGACGGTCCCAGGAACACGCGGTCGCCGCCGTCGTCCAGGCGTCCCGGCTGTCGAGCAGTGTCGGCAACGAACAGAAGGTCGAGGTCTTCGTCAACCTCGCCCGCAGACTCCAGTCACTCGTCCACCGGGAGATCCAGCTCCTCGACGAGCTGGAGAACAAGGTCGAGGATCCGGATCTGCTGAAAGGTCTCTTCCAGGTCGACCATCTCGCCACCCGCATCCGCAGGCACGCAGAGAACCTCGCCGTACTCGGCGGGGCCATCTCGCGCCGTCAGTGGAGCCGGCCGGTCACCCTGACCGAAGTGCTGCGCTCCGCCATCGCCGAGGTGGAGCAGTACCCGCGCGTCAAACTCGTGCCGCCCATCAACGGCACCCTGCGCGGCCACGCCGTCGCCGACGTCGTCCACCTGCTGGCCGAACTGGTCGAGAACGCCACGCTGTTCTCCGCGCCGCACACCCAAGTCCTGCTCCGGGCCCAGCAGGTCACCTCCGGGCTGGCCATCGAGGTCGAGGACCGCGGGCTCGGCATGCCCGCCGACGAGCAGAAGCGGATGAACGCGCTGCTCGCCGACCCCGACCAGGTCAACGTCGCCCACCTCCTCCAGGACGGCCGGATCGGGCTGTTCGTGGTGTCGGCCCTCGCCCGCCGGCACGGCATCGCCGTCCGGCTGCACGCCAACATCTACGGCGGGATCCAGGCCGTACTGGTGCTGCCGCGGGCGCTGTTGGGCGCCGAGGACGGCGAAGACCCGCAGCCGGCCGGGCAGGCGGACCAGGCAGGGCCGGCCGGTCAGACCACTCCGGGACCGCCCCTCACGGGCCCCGCGCCCGTACCCCTCCCCGTCCAGGAGGCGGTCCCGCCGCCGGCGCCGCCACCTGTACCTGTGCAGGTGTACGAGGCGGAGCCCGGCCCCGTAACGGAAGAGACCCGGCAGCCGTATCCCCAGCAGCCCCGAGGGCAACGCTCGCACCGGCGGACCTCCGGACGCCGGCCGCTGCCCGTACGCGGCGAGCGCGCCGCGCGTACCAGCTCGATCTCGCGGCCCCGGCCGCCCGAGCCGGAACAACCCCCGCAGCCGGACGGCCCGCTCCGGCCCGAGTTCCTGCCCCAGTTCCTTCCGGTGCCGGACCCGTCCTCGGACCACTCCGTACCCGGCGTCGTGCGCGGCACCATGGACCGGCCCCAACTGCCCAGGCGCCGCAGCCAGGAGCACCTCGTCCCCCAACTGCGGGACGCCCCCGCCCCGCCGGGCGACGAGGAACCGGTTCTTCACGATCCCGGTCTGATGGCCGCCTTCCAGCGCGGCATCGGCCTCGCCGAGGCCCAGCCCGCCAGGGATCCCGGGCCCGATCCCACCCCATCCCCAGCCGCAGTCCCAGCTCCCGCCCCCATTCCCGCGCCCGTGACGGACCTGCCGGATCAGCGACGCCAAGACCGGGACAACCCCCACTAGGAGTAGATCACCATGGCGAGCGATGCGCCGACAGGCCACGTCTCCGACCTCGACTGGCTGCTCAGCGGCCTGGTTCAACGGGTGCCGTACACCCGCAGCGCGGTACTCCTCTCCTCCGACGGACTCGTCAGATCCGTCCATGGCCTCGACCCCGACAGCGCCGACCACATGGCCGCTCTGGCCTCCGGCCTCTATTCGCTCGGGCGCAGCGCCGGCGCGCGCTTCGGCGACACCAGCGAGGTCCGCCAGGTGGTGGTCGAGCTGGACTCCACCCTGCTCTTCGTCTCCACGGCGGGCTCCGGCACCTGCCTGGCCGTGCTGGCCGGCCGCGAGGCGGACGCCGCCGTCCTCGGCTACGAGATGGCGATGCTGGTCAAGAGCGTCAGGCCCTACCTGGCGACGCCGGTCAGGCAGGCGGCCGGCACCGCATCGAGCGTCACGGGGCCGTGAACGTGACGGTTCCGACGGACGGGCCGTGGCTGGACGACGCCGCGGGCCGGCTCATCCGCCCGTACACGGTCAGCGGCGGTCGTACCCGTCCGACGGCGGAGCTGGATCTGATGTCGCTGGTCATGGCCACGGGCGCCGCGAGCCAGATGTATTTCGGCCCGGAGCACAGCGAGGCGCTCGGCCTCTGCCAGGGGCCGACGTCGGTGGCGGAGATCGCCGGGCATCTGCGGCTGCCCGCCGTCGTCACGAAGATTCTGCTCTCCGACCTGATGGACAGCGGCGCGGTCACCGTGCGGCCACCGCACAACTTCGACAATCCCAGCGACTGTTCCCTTCTGGAGGCAGTACTCGATGGTCTACGACGACAGCTCTGACTCCTTCCCCGCCCCCTTTCCCACCGCGCTCAAGGTCCTGGTGGCCGGTGGCTTCGGGGTGGGCAAGACGACATTCGTGGGATCGGTCAGCGAGATCGCGCCGCTGAGCACCGAGGAACTGCTGACGCAGGTCGGGGCGGAGACGGACGACCTGACCGGCGTCGAGCTGAAGACCTCGACCACCGTTGCCATGGACTTCGGCCGGATAACTCTCGACGAGCGCCACGTCCTCTATCTCTTCGGCACTCCCGGCCAGGAACGCTTCTGGTTCATGTGGGACGAACTCTGCCGGGGCGCCCTCGGCGCGATCGTCCTCGCCGACACGCGGCGGCTGGAGAACTCCTTCTCCGCCGTGGACTTCTTCGAGCAGCGCGGCATCGGATTCATCGTCGCGGTCAACGAGTTCGACGGCAGCTTCCGTTACGACCCGGAGGAGGTACGGGCGGCGATCGACCTCCGGCCGGAGGTGCCCGTCGTGATATGCGACGCGCGCATCGCCAGCTCCGGGATCCAGACGCTGGTCACCCTCGTCCAGCACCTGCTCACCGCCGTTCCGGCCGGCGGTGTCGCCGAAGCCGCCGCCGAGGCCGCTGTGAACGGCGCGGCCGAGGCCGTCGTGGACAGCGCGGTCGGTATCGCCGTCGACAACGCCGTCGCGAGCGGTGTCGGCCCGGACGACGGGGTCGTGTGATGCGGTACGACCCCATCGGCCGGCTGCTTCTCACCCCCGTGGACCGGGACGCGCCCGACCGGGTACGGCGGCTGCGTCTGCTCGGGCTCGGCGAATGGCCCGAGCCCGCCTTCGACGCGTTCGCGCTGCATCTCGCCCAACTCGCGGGCACGCCGTACTCGATGGTCAACTTCGTTGACGAGGAACGGCAGTTCTACGCCGGGCTGCACACCCCGGCCCCAGAGACGGGCCGCTTCAGGGACCGGGACCACGGCTACTGCCCCCATGTGGTGGTACGGCGCAAGGCACTTGTCCTTGAGGACGTACGCGACTTCCCGCGCTTCGCCGGCAACGCCATGGTCGACGAGACCGGCCTGCGTTCCTATCTGGGTGTGCCGCTCATCGACCGCACCGGTATCGCGCTCGGCACCGTGTGCGTCGTCGACACCCAGCCACGGCAGTGGGGGAGAGCCGGGCTGGAGACCGTCAAGTCGCTGGCGGCTGAGCTGTCCGAGCAGCTGCACCGGAGGGAGGGCGGCACCATCTGACCCGGCGTCAATTCTTCTGCACGCGCACGGTCTCGCCGTCGGCGAAGGTCAACAGCACCGCTTCGTCCGCCACTTGTACGCGTACGGCGTCGCGCAGCTCCCGCGGGTCCGGCGCCGCCGACGGGTCCCCGACGAGCGCGATCAGCGTCACCAGGACGTGCACCCCGCCCGGATGGCTCTCCAGCCGCAGGCAGGGCGTCGCCGAGTGCGTGCCGTAGGCGTTGGCACCCACCCGCCGGACGACCGTCCCCTCATGCCCGGCGTCCCAGCCGTGCAGCCCCACCACCACGCTGGACAGCCCCGCCGCCGTACGAGCCAGCGCCCAGCCGGGGCCGGAGCCGGTCACCGGCGCATCGGCGGCGGCCACCGTATGACCACCCTCGCGGACCGGGCAGCCCGCCGGAGCGGCGACGCGGTGCACCCGGATCTCCCACGCGCCGTGCAGCACACTGGTCGTACCGATCCGGAACGGCCCTTCCTCGCCCGGCAGTTCGGCCTCGTACCAGGACGACGCGGTACGCCCCTCGCACCGCTCCGGATGGATCCGGCGCCGCTTGCTGGGCGTGCCGTCGGGCGCGAGCAGCGCGAGATGGTTGCCGAGCCGGTCGGCCCACGCCTCGTCGGCCGTGTCGGGCGCGGTCGCCGACGAGTAGCCGAACGTGGCGTAGTGCGGGTCGTCCTCGCCCGCCGCCCGGCCCCACGACCCGGGGTCCTGACGGTCACTGCCGTGATTCACCAGCCGTACGATCCCGTCGCGCCGGGTGCCGTGCAGTAGCCAGCCCGGCGCGGGCAGCGCGGTGTACTGGTCCGACTCCTCTACGGGCAGGGGCAGTTCGGGCTCCGTCCAGACGGGGTGGTCGGCGGGCAGCAGTAGACCGACGAACGCCTTGCTCGCCCAGTACGGCGACGCGGGACCCGAGTAGAGCTGAGTGACCGGGAGGAACTCGTCGTACCAGCCGAGGGTGAGCAGCCCGCGCTCGTCGGGTGCCCCGCGCTCCACGAAATGCCGCACGGCGCCCGACGCGAGCCGGCGGGTGAGTCCCGGTGCGAGCGGGGTGCAGTCGGCCAGCGCCCCCATCCACACCGGCGTGGCGGCGGCGAAGCGGTATGTGAGCGAACGCCCCTGGTGGACCGGGCCGCCGTCGGCCCCGAAGAAGTGGGGATAGCTGGTGAGGAAGCGGTTCAGCCGCCGCCGGTAGATCTCGGTGCGCCCGCCGTCGTCACCGGACGCCCCTCCCACCATCCGCGACCAGAGCAGCGGATAAAGATGCATCGCCCAGCCGATGTAGTAGTCGAACTTCCGGCCGTCGCCGTCCGTGTACCAGCCGTCGCCGACGTACCAGTCCTCGATCCGGTCCAGTCCGTTCTCGATGTCCGAGCGGCTGTGCGGTGCGCCGACCGAGGCGAGGAACTGCTCCGAGACGACCTGGAACAGCCGCCAGTTGTTGTCGTGCGTACGGCGGCCCACGAAGCCCCCGAGCCAGTCCGCGATCCGCTCCCGCACACGGGTGTCCAGCCGGTCCCAGATCCACGGGCGCGTCTCGTGCAGGCCGATCGCGATCGAGGCGGCCTCCACCATCGGCTGCGAACGGTTGGCCAGCCGGGGCCACGCCTCCCCGCTGCCGGGATCCGTACCGGCGACGAGCCCGGCCGTGTACCGCTCGATCAACGCCTCGTCCACCTGCCCGCGCGCGCCCGCGATCCGGAAGGCGGCGAGCAGGAAGGACCGGGCGAACCCCTCCAGCCCGTCGGAGAGTTCACCCGACTTGCTGGTCCTGCCGGGCAGCCGGTACTGCGCGCGGCCCGGCGAGGCGTACGGGACGAGCGCGTCGAGCAGTTGGTCGGCGACCGACTCCCAGTGGGCACGGGACCAGCCGGTACGCGGGGAAAGGGCGGCGTCGGCGGGCGGCAGGATCAGCCGCGACCGCGACCCCGCGGGAGGAAAGGTGAAGGAAGGGGAATCGGACATGTCTGCGCTGCTCCTCGTTCTGCGGTCGTCGCTCGCTCCGTGGATCCCTCGGTCTGCGGTCGTCACCCGGCCCTGCACCCGGCCCTGCACCCGGTCAGGCACGGCGTTCCAGGACGTCGACGGCCAGTTCGCGTACCACCGACTCGTCCACCTCCACCCCCAGGCCCGGTCCGCGCGGCACCCACGCGGTCCCGTTCTCGATCCGTACGGTCTCGCCCGCGTACGGCGAGCCGATGAACTGGCGCCCGTTGAGATCGACCGGCGTCGTGATCCCGTACGCCGCGAACAGGTGCAGCGAGGCGGCCAGGCCCAGGTCCGACTCGGTGAGCCCCGACCCCATCAGCTCGACCCCGCAGTCCTCGGCGAGCGAACACAGCCGCCGCGAGAGCGTGAGGCCGCCGCTGCGCTGAACCTTGGCGATGGCGACGTCCACCGCCCCGAGCCGTACGAAGGTCGCCAGATCGCTCGGATGCCGCAGGCTCTCGTCGAGCGCCACCGGCACGGCCGAGAGGTCCCGCAGCCGCCGCAGCCCGGCGATGTCGTTGGCGGGCAGGGGCTGTTCGAAGGCCGTGACCCCGAGCGCGTCGAGCCGGCGGGCCATCCGCAGGGCGACGGGCACCGTGTACGCCTGGTTGGCGTCGACCCAGAGCGGCGCGTCCGGGGCGTGTTCGCGTACGGCGGCCACCACGGCCGCGTCGGTGTCCTCGTCGTGCAGACCGATCTTCACCTTGAAGGCGCGATAGCCCTCGTCCTTGCCCTCGGCGACGCTGTCCCCCACCTCGGCGGGCGACTGCCCCGAGACGATCCAGCCCAACTCGATCGTCTCCGTGCGCCGTTGGCCCCACAGCACCCCGATCGGTACGCCGGCCGCCCGCCCCAGCAGATCGTGCAGTGCCACGTCCACGGCGCTCTTGGCGAGGGGCGCGCCGATGGTGAATCCCCGGTTGACGGCCTTGTCGAAGGCGGTGTCGACGGCGTCCAGATTCCAGACGGGCGTGCCGATGACCGCCGGTGCGAGATAGCGGTCGATCGTCGTCACGATCGATTCGGCGGTCTCGTACGTCCAGGCGGGGATGGGCGTCGCCTCGCCCCACCCGTACATCCCGTCCGCTCCGACCCGGACCAGGATCCGGACGGACGGGATCCCGGCGACGGCCACGGAGCCGCCGGCGACGCCGAAGGAGCGGTGGGTGGGCAGTTCGACGGCGAACGTCTCGACGCGGTCGATCCTCATGGCGGTCAGATCCTCCGTCATGTCGACTCCACCGTGTCCGAGGTCCCGGCCGGCGGCGGCCCCGTGCTGGCGCGCAGCACCACCTCGCCGCCCACCCGGAGAACGCGCGAACGCTGCCCGTGCGGTTCACGCAGCGCCAGCGAGATGGCGTGCTGCCCCATGGCGGTCAGCGGCAGGGCGACGGTGGTGAGCGGGGGCGTCAACTCCCTCACGAGCGGGATGTCGTCGAACCCCGCGAGCGAGATGTCGCCGGGCACGTCGATGCCCGCCTCCCGGAACGCGGCGAGCGCGCCCACCGCCATCACGTCCGTCACGCCGAAGACGCAGGTGGGGCGGGTCGGCCGGGTGAGGAGTTCGCGGGCGGCCGCGTAACCGCCGTCGCGGGTGAAGGCGCCCACGACGACGTGGTCGCGGTCGAGCGTGATCCCCACCTCCGCCAGCCCCGCGCGGAAGCCGGCCAACCGGTCGGCGACGGTGGTGAGTTCGGGCGGCCCGCTCAGGACGGCGAACCGCCGGTGGCCGAGCGCCAGCAGCGCGCGGGCGAGGGCCGCCGCGCCCTCGCGGTTCTCGGGCAGGACGGCGTCGGCGCGCACGCTGCGGTGCCGGCTGACGACGGCGACCCGGCCGCCCGCGCGGATGTACGGGTCCAACTCGGCGCTCAACGCCCGTTCCCAGGTGCGGTCCTGGAAGCCCGAGCCGATCAGCAGGATGGCGCGGGCGCGCTGGGCACGGAGGATGGAGACGTACTCGATCTCCCGCGACGGTTCACGGAACGTACTCGCGAGCATGACCAGAACGTCCTGCTCGGCGGCTGCCCGCATCACCCCGTCGGCGATCGCCGCGAAATACGGATCGCCCACGTCGTGGCAGATCAGCCCCACCGTGTTGCTGGAGGAACTGGCGAGCGCCTGGGCGTGCGCGTTGGGGATGTAACCGAGCAAATCCGCCGCCGCCCGCACCCGGTCGCGCAGTTCGTCCCGGACGCGTGTGGTGCCGTTCAGGGCTCTGGACGCGGTCGCCAGGGAGACCCCCGCGTGACGGGCCACGACGTCCAGCGTCACGTGCGCCCTTGCTTCCCGTTCACTCAAGACGGCCCCCGAGTCGCGGTGGCGGCAAGGCCCTTGGCGGGCCCGGAAACTTCCGGACGACCTATTGACCGTTCGGACAAGCAGTCATTAGCGTGGCGATCACCTTACCAGAAAGCGCTTTCTGAAAGCGCTTCTTCCGGTACGGCAGTACGGCAACCGGTACAGCAGAGGATCGGACAGCGCTTCGTAACCGCTCCTGATTTCCGAGGAGTTCACTGTGAGCCAGAGCGTCATGCCGGGACCGACCAAAGAGATCGCGGGAGTCGCCACACGCAACAGGCCAGGAGCGGGGGAGCGGTTCGGCAAGGCCGTCGAGACCAGCTGGCGGCCCGTCGCGCTGCTGCTCGCGTGCTTCGTCGCGTGGTGGGCCGTCGCCGCCGCCGAGTTGGTCGAGCCGTATCTCGTCCCCTCGCCCGGGGCGACCCTGGATGTGCTGACGGGCAAGACCAGTTACATCTGGGAACACACGTGGGTGACCACCTACGAGACCCTGCTCGGCTTTGTCATCGCGGTCGTCGTCGGGGTTCTCGCGGCGGTCGTGATGGTCTACTCGTCCACGGTCGAGAAGACCCTCTACCCGATCCTGCTCTTCGCCCAGGTCGTCCCGAAGATCGCCATCGCGCCCCTGTTCGTCGTCTGGCTCGGCTTCGGCATCACGCCGAAGGTCCTGATCGCGGTGCTCATCGCCTTCTTCCCGGTCGTGATCTCGATGGTCACCGGCCTCAAGGCGGTCGATCCCGAGATGCTCCAGCTCTCGGCGACGATGGGCGCGAAGCCGTGGCAGACCTTCGCCAAGATCCGCTTCCCGGCCTCGCTGCCGCATCTGTTCTCGGGCCTCAAGGTCGCGGTGACGCTCGCGGTCACCGGAGCGGTGGTGGGCGAGTTCGTCGGCGCCAACGAGGGGCTGGGCTATGTGATCCTCCAGGCCAACGGCAACCTCGACACCCCGATGCTCTTCGCGGGCCTGCTCGTCATGTCACTGATCGGCGTCGTCCTGTTCGTCCTGGTCGAGATCGCCGAGAAGCTCCTCCTGCCCTGGCACGCCAGCCGCCGGGACAGCAATGTCACGACCTCGTTCTGAGTGCTGAGTGCCGAGCGCTGAGTTCTAAGCACTGAGCACTGAGCACTGAGCGCCAGTCCGAGTCCGAGTTCCGATTTCGAGTTCCGATGAGACCTCTCCTCCGAGAAGGGCCAGCCATGCACTCCCGCAGACTCCTGATCGGCCTCGTGCCGCTTCTCCTGGTCGCCACCGCCTGCGGCGAGGACGGCGGCGAGACCACCACCAGCGACTCCGGCAAGAAGCTGGACAAGGTGACGCTGACGCTCAACTGGTACCCGTACGGCGAACACGCGCCGTTCTACTACGGCGTCAAGGAGAAGATCTTCGAGAAGCACGGCATCGACCTGGAGATCAGGGCGGGCCAGGGATCCCAGAAGACCGTCCAGGCGACCGCCGCCGGACAGACCGAGTTCGGCTGGGCGGACACCCCCGCCGTGCTCAGCGGCGTCGACCAGGGTGTCAACGTCAAGAGCCTCGGTGTGATGCTGCAGACGACTCCGTCGTCCGTGCAGTTCTTCGCCGACCAGAACATCAAGACGCCCGCCGACATCAAGGGCAAGACGGTCGCGGGCACCGCCGGTGACGCGCTCACCAAGACGTTCCCGATCTTCCTGGAGAAGAACAACCTCAAGCTGTCCGACGTCAAGATCCAGAACACCGACCCGGCGGGCAAGATCGCCGCGGTGATCTCGGGGAAGACGGACGCGCTGCTCGGCTACGCGAGCGACCAGGGCCCGACCATGGCGGACAAGGCCAAGAAGGACGTCGAGTATCTGCGCTTCTCCGAGCACGGGCTCAACTTCTACTCCAACGGTCTGATCGCCGGCCAGAAGATCCTCACCTCGGACGCCGAACTCACGAAGCGCATGGCCACGGCGGTCAGCGAGGCGTGGGCCGCGGCCGAGAAGGCGCCGGAGCCGGCGGTCGCCGCGATGGAGGGCGCGTCCGAGCAACTGCCGCCGAAGGCCGTATTGACCGAGCAGTTCGCGACGACGATGACGCTGCTGCACACCGAGTCGACCCAGGGCAAGGCTCCCGGGCTCAACACCGAGGCCGACTGGCAGGCGACGATCGACATCTTCGCCGAGGCCGGTCTCGTCAAGAACCCGAAGGCGCCGGGGGATTACTGGGACAGCTCGGCACTGAAGGGATGACGATGCCCAGGGAATCGACTCTCCGGGAGCGTGGCGTGAGCAAGTCCGGCAAGTTCAGTAAAACCAGTCTGGGCAAGGACGGCGGCACGAGCGGCGGCGCGGGTGCCGACGGCACGGCGGCCGTCTCCCTGAACGACGTCGCCGTCCGGTTCCGTACGAAGGACCGCGACGTCACCGCCCTGCGGGATGTGTCGCTCGATGTGCCGATGGGCGAGTTCGTGGCGATCGTCGGCCCCTCGGGGTGCGGCAAGTCGACCCTGCTCAAGCTGGTCGCCGGCCTGCTGAAGGCGTCCGCCGGTGACGTACGGCTGCACGGGGAGCAGGTCGACGGGCCGCGGCCCGACATCGGTTACGTCTTCCAGAGGGCCGCCCTGCTGGAGTGGCGCAGCGCCCGGCGCAACATCCTGCTCCAGGCCGAGATGCGCCGGATGCCGAACGTGGAGGCGCGCGCACGCGCGGACGAACTCATCAAGATGACCGGTCTCGGCGGCTTCGAGGACGCCTATCCGCACGAGCTGTCCGGCGGGATGCAGCAGCGGGTGGCCCTGTGCCGGGCGCTGCTGCACCAGCCGCCGGTGCTGCTGATGGACGAGCCGTTCGGCGCGCTGGACGCGCTGACGCGCGAGCAGATGAACATGGAGCTGAACCGCATCTGGCGGGAGACCCGCACGACCGTGCTGCTGGTCACGCACTCCATCTCGGAGGCGGTCTACCTGGCGAACCGGGTCGTGGTGATGAGTCCGCGACCCGGCACGATCACGGAGATCATCGACGTGGGGCTGCCGCCGGAGCGGGACTACGTGGAGACGCTGGCCCGGCCGGAGTTCCGCGAGGCGACGACGCACATCAGGGAACTGCTGGGGGCGGCGTCGTCGGAGGACTGAGCGCGGGACCGGTCCCTTGAGCGGGCGGTGGCGGCACGACCTGTCGAAGTGCGGCCACCGCCCATGTACGCCGCGTCGCACGGTGACCGTGCCCCGTACCGACCGGGGCTCGCCCACCCGGTGAGACCGCGTGGCGCACACTCGCCGCCCTTTCCACCCTGACGGGTGGGAAGGGCGGCTCGCTGTCGGCCCGGCTGCCCTTCGGCCCGGCCGGCCGGCTGTCCGACCGCCCCGATATCCGGGTGTCCGCAGGCCGACGCTGTGATTGGCTGCGTCGGTGAGCGAAGAACGTATCTCCGTCAGGCGCCGTGACGTGTCCGATCTCGACGCGTGCGTACGCGTACTCGCCGAGGTCCATGAGAACGACGGGTATCCCGTCAACTGGCCGCCGGAGCCCGCGGGTTGGCTCACCCCGCCCGGATCGCTGGCCGGATCGCCGGCCGAGTCGCCGGCCGAGTCAGGGGCCGCCTGGGTGGCGCTGCTGGACGGCCGGATCGTCGGGCACAGCTGCCTTTCCCCCGCCCGCTCCGGCGACGCCGCGCCCGACGTCTGGAGCGGCCGTACCGGCATGGGCCCGGAGAAGACGGCGGTGGTGAGCCGGCTGTTCGTCTCGCCGAAGGACCGGGGTCACGGAATCGGCGCGCTGCTGCTGGCCGAGACGGTCCGGGAGGCCCGCGAGCGCGGGCTGCACCCGGTGCTGGACGTCGTGACCACCGACCGCGCGGCGGCGGCGCTGTACGAACGCCAGGGGTGGACCCTGATGGCGACGAGGGAGCAGCGCTGGGGTCCGGACCAGACGGTCCAGGTCCACTGTTTCGCGGCGCCGCTCTGACCGGCCCGTACCGAGACCCCACCCCCGTACTGAGATCCCACCTCCGTACCGAGACCCCGACCCCGTACCAGCACCGCACCCCCCGACCGGCCGTGCGGCCCGTCGGGGGGTGCGGTGTCGAGCGGGGGCTGTTACCTCAGTAACGCAGCCTCGCCAGATGGCCGTAGCTGTTGCGCGCCGTGGCGAACGGGTCCTTCGGCGAGTCGTGTTCGACCAGCCACTGACGTACGCCGCCCCGGTGCGCCGTCTCGAACATCTCCGCGAAGTCCAGGACGCCCGAGCCGACGTCCGCGAAGTCGCCGTTCGGAGCCATGTCCTTGACGTGCAGCGCCGGGAAGCGCGGGCCCTCCTCGACGAACAGCCGGCGCGGGTCCGCCCCGCCCTTCGCGGCCCAGTAGACGTCCAGCTCGAAGCCCACGTACTCGGGGTCCGTCTCGTTGAGCAGGATGTCGTACAGGACCTCGCCGTCGACGACCTTGTGGTCCGCGTCGTGGTTGTGGAAGAGCACCGGGCCGAGGCCCGCCTCCCGCGCCGCGCGCCCCGCCCGGTTCATCGCCGCCGCCGCCTCGCGGTAGCCCGCGGGGGTGTGCATCTCGGTCGGCAGACTCGGTACGACGACCCACTCGCCGCCCAGCGTGTGGACGTCCGTGATGGCCTGCTGGAGGCCGGCGCCCGCCACGATGCCGTAACCGACGTGCTCCAGCACCGCCTTGAGGCCGACGTTGTCCAACACCTGGCGGATCTGCGTGGCGTTGCGGCCGAACCGCCCGCTGACGCCGACCGTCGCGTAACCGATGTCCGCCAGCTGCTCCAGCGTCCCCTCGAAGTCCGTCTCCAGGACGGACCGCATCGTGTAGAGGTGCATACCGATCCCGCCGCGCGGGATCCGCCGCCGGCAGCGCGGGTCGTGGTGCCGGCCGGTCTCCGCCGCCTGGGCGGTGGCCGCCGTCGACGCCAGTCCGACCGCGGCCAGGCCCGCCGCCGCCGTACCCAGGAACGCTCTTCGTGTGCCGTTCACCCTCACGTGACCTCGTCTCTCAACTCGCTTGAATGCGGCTCGTATTGATCAGCCGCGCGGTGTTCAGCCGCGCGGTGACCAGTCGTGCGATCGTCGTTTCTCCGTGTGTGGACTCAGCTCGCGGTGATCTCGACAGCGCCCGTGGTCGTGTCGCCCTTGTCGTCTGTGACCGTGAGATGCGCCGTGTACGCGCCCGGCCGTGCGTAGGTGTGGCTCGCGCTCGCGCCCTGCTGCCCGGTGGGCTTCGTGTTGTCGCCGAAGTCCCAGCGGTACGAGGCGACGGTCCGGCCCTCGGCGAGCTTGACCGTGCCGGTCAGCTCCGCCGCCAGCGGCGCCGCGCCTTCCGCCTTCGGTGTGCTGACGGTGACGCTCGTGCCCGGCTTCTTCTCGACCCCGCGGCCGTTGAAGTGCAGCCAGTCGATGGAGAGCACGTCCTGCCCGTCCGGCTTCCAGTCCGGGTTGCTGAACACGGCGTACATCTTCACCGTGCCCCCGACCGGCCTGAGTTGAGTCGTCGGTGAGACGAAGTTCGTCCAGGCGCCGGTGTGGGGAATCGTCACCGAGCCCATCAGCGGTCCGGTGGGCGAGCCGTTGCGGAACTCGACGGTGCCACCCGTACCGCCCGAGGACCCGCCGACGGTGACCGACTGGACTCCGGTGAGATTCACCGGGTCGTACGCGACCCAGTCGCCGTGCTCGATCTCGATGACGCGCTTGCCGCCGGACGCCTCGGGCCGGGCGCCCACGGTGACGCCGCCGTTCTCGCCGCCGGTCTCACTGAAGAACTCGCCCTCGCGGTAGGAGGCTTTGAGATTCGACGTGGCGGTCCCCGTCAGCGCGGGAACAGCCGGGTCGTCGCCGCCGTCGTCCTTGTAGCTCGCGGTGACCCGGTAGAAGAGGTCCTGGTTCGCGTGCTCGTCCGTCGTCGGGACGGTGAACTCACCCACGCAGCCCTGCTTGGACTGCGCCGGGTGCAGCGTGGTCGCGTGCCCCAGCCGCCCTTCGACGGTGACGCGCTCGCAGTCGATCTCCGCACCCTTGCCGTCCTCGCGGTCGGTGACCTTGACCGTGAAGGGAACGGTGTCGCCGAGGCTGAACATGCCGCCGTCCGGGGCCCGTTGGATCGTCAGCACGGGCCGCGAGTTGCCCACGGTGATCTCCCGCGCGGCCTGCGCCGAGAGCTTGTCCGGTCCGGTGACCGTCAGCCGCGCGGTGAAGACACCGTTGTCGGTGTAGATATGAGTGGGGTTGGCCTTCGTGGAGTCGACCGTGCCGTCGCCGTCGAAGTCCCAGGCGTACGTGACCGGCTTGCCCCCCGACAAGCCGGAACCGGCACTGGAGAACTTCACGCTGCGCGGACCCGGCCCGGTGTCGGACGTGGCGGTGATCTTGGCGGTGGGCAGCTCGCCGTCACCGATGTAGTCGACGCGGTAGATGCCGGTGCCCGGGTTGTTCACACCCGTACGTCCCGCACCCGAGCCGACGCCGAAGTCGATCACGTACAGGGAACCGTCCGGGCCGAACTGGGCCTCGAAGAGCTGGTTCCACTTCATGTCCGTGAAGATCTTGTTGATCGACTGGATGTCCCCCGCCTTGGCCGGCGGGAAGCGCGGGTCGCTGAACGACTGGTCCTTCCGCTGGATCGAGAACGTCTTGAACCAGTTCTGGCCCAGCTCGTAGTTGAACCACTTCGAGTCGAAGTACTCGGGGAACTTCGTGGGCGACGGGTTGTCGGGGTCGTAGTCGTAGACGGGACCGCTCATCGGCGCACCGCCGCCGCCGACCTCGGGGAAGAGGGGCGAGCCGGAGTACTGGTACGGGACGGTCGCCGACGTGGCCGGCGGCAGCTCGCGCAGACCCGTGTTGTTCGGCGATTCGTTGACCGGCTCGGCGCAGTCGAACTTCGCCCCCGAGACCTTGGTCGCGAAGTCGTAGTCGTTGAACGGGGTGTTGGCGCCGATGCAGTACGGCCAGCCGAGGTTCGCCGCCTTCGGGACCCGGTTGAACTCGACCGTGCCCTCGGGGCCGCGGTTCGGGTCGGCCGCCCGCGAGTCGGGTCCGTAGTCACCGATCAGCAGCGCCCCGTCCTTCGGGTCCGTGGTGATACGGAACGGGTTGCGCAGCCCCATCGCGTACACCTCGGGACGGGTCTTCGCCGTGCCGGGCGCGAAGAGGTTGCCCTCCGGGACGGAGTACGTCCCGTCGTCCTCCGGGGTGATCCGCAGGACCTTGCCGCGCAGGTCGTTGGTGTTTCCGGCACTGCGCTGCGCGTCGAAGACATGCCGGCCCGCACGCTCGTCGATCGGCGTGAAGTTGTCCGACACGAACGGGTCGGTGTTGTCGCCGGTCGCGACGTACAGATCGCCGTTCTTGTCGAAGGTGAGCGAGCCCGCCATGTGCACGTTGGCGCGCTGCTCGTCGCGGTCGGTCGGGATCTCCAGCAGGAGCTTCTCGGACGCCGGGTCGACGGTGCTGCCCGTCAGTGTGTAGCGCGAGAGGTTCAGCTGTTTCTTCTCCTTGTCGGAGTGCAGGAGATAGAGCCAGTTGTTCGTCGCGAAATCCGGATCGAGCGTCAGCCCGATGAGCCCGTCGGACTGCTCCGTCATCTTGAGGCTGTACTCGAAGTCCAGCGCGGTGGTGGTCTGCGAGGTCGACTGGTCGAGGACCTGGAGCTTTCCGGTGCGCTGGATGTAGATCACCCGGTTGTCGGGGGTCACGGCCAGCTCGTACGGGTCGGAGAGGTCGGTCGCCAGCTGCGTCCGCTTGAAGGACCCGGTCTTGGTGGCGGAGCAGTCGCCCGGCTTGTTGCCGGCCGCCCACTGGATGCCGCCGAGCAGGTGCTTGCGGAAGTGCTCCTCCGAGAAGGCGGACGCGTCATGGCCGCCCGCGGTGAACCAGGAACGTCCACCGTCGTAGTTCTGGCACCAGGACCACGGGTGGTCGACGCCTTCGTCGAGCCCGGTGATGCCGTCGTTCACCTTGATCTGCGCGAGCGTGTGCACCTTGCCCGTGGGGTTGGTGCGCCAGTTGTACCACTCCTCCGAACGCTCCCAGAGCTCCGGAAGGCCCTTGGTGGAGGGGTGCGCCTGGTCGAGCACCTTGACGCGGCCGGTCTGGATGGCGGGGTGCTTGTCGAAGATGGCCCCCGTCAGCCCCTCGTACCAGTCCCAGTCACGCTCGCTCGCGGACGCGGCGTGCAGTCCCACCCAGCCGCCGCCCGCGCGGATGAACTTCTGCAGGGCGGCGCGCTGGGGAGCGTCGAGCAGATCGCCGGACTCCGGCGTGGAGTTGGTGTTGTTGAAGACGATCGCCTGGAAGCGCGCGAGATTCGCGTCGCTGAAGACGCTCGCGTCGTCGGACGCCTCGACCTCGAAGCCGTTCTCCTCACCGAGCTTCTTGATTCCCTCGATCCCGGCCGGGATCGACTCGTGCTCGAAGTTGGTGACCTTGGAGAAGACCAGGACACGGAACGGCGCGGCGGCCGCGGGAGGGGGCGAGGCGACCCCGAGTCCGAGCACGAGAGCGAGCAGTGCCAGGACGACGGTGAAGGGCGTCAGCGCCCCTCGCGGTCGGCCGGTGCGCATGGGGGATCGGTCTGGTGGACGGCTACTCACGGGCGCTCCCGGTGCAGGTGGCGGCTACGAATGGGAAGAAAGCGCTTTCTTAAGTACGCCGCACAGCGTAGGTTCCCTGCTTCCGGGGGGTCAATGGGTCGGAAGCGTCCACTGTGGTATGGGAGTTGGGGGTAGCGGAGCCGCCTCGTCCGATCGGTCGTTTTCTGACGTGGTGGGCCGTATGTGTCCGACGGCCGTTAAAAAGTCCGCGTCAGGAAGGCGGAGACGCGTGCCCGGAGCGACCGGGGGTCCAGGCCGTGCGCCGTGAGATGTTCGTCCATCTCCCCGTACTTGCGCAGTTCGCGCCGGCCCACACCCAGCCCGAGTACGCGGTGCGGTACGTCCGCCAGTGCCTCACCGGCCGCCGCCGTCGACGTCCCGGCGAGGTACGGCTCCACGATCACCGCCTCCGCGGCGCCCGTGTCCCCGACGGCCCGGCGCAGCGCGGCACCGTCGAAGGGCCGTACGGTCGTCGCGTACAGCACCGTCGTGTCGAGTCCTTCCGTCGCCGCGAGGACGTTGTCCAGCATCGGCCCGACGGCGACCACCACGCCGTGGTTCCCCTCACGCACGGTCAGGAAGCCTGCCCCGGTGACCGGCAGCGCCCGCGCGTTGGTCTGCGTCGAGAGCCGTACGTACACCCGGTCGTCGCCCTTCGCGGCCTGCCGCAGCAGGACCTCGGCCTCGTCGGGGTGCCCCGGCACATGCACGGTCCAGCCGTCGAGCGTGTCGAGGAGTGCCACATCGCCCGGCGACATATGGGTGAAGCCACCGGAGGGCCAGTCGTACGACCCCCCGGCGCTCACCAGCACCCCGCCCACGCCCTGGTGGCCGAAGTCGAGCTTCACCTGCTCGAAGGGGCGCTCCACGAGGAAGCTCGCGAAGGTGTGCACGATCGGCCGCATGCCGGTCAGGGCGATGCCGCCGCCCGCGCCGACGAGGAGTTGTTCGCGGATCCCCACGTCGATCACCCGGTGCGGATGACGGCGTTCCGCCTCGTGGAAGCCGTCGTGGCCGATCACGGCGAGTACGACGGCGAGGCGCGGGTCCTCGTCCAGCAGCCGGGACGTGGTCGAGGCGAAGCGTTCACGCATGGTGTCCATCAGAGAACCTCCGAGTGGGTCTGAGTGGTCCGGGTGGGTCTGGGATCGGTTCCGGCTCGCCGGCGGTCAGGGCCGGGGTTCGACGCGGGCGACGACGGCCCTGGCCCGACCGGGATGGGGCGCGGTGAACGCCTCGTACAGCGCCTCGTGGTCCCGCCCGTCGACGGTCACGGCCGACCAGCCCGCCGCCGTGAACCGGGAGGCGATCCCGCCCGGCCAGCCGTGCGTGGCCGACGAGTTGTCGATGACGAGCGTGTGCAGCTGTTCGAGACCGGCGGGGCCCGCGTAGGCGATGGCCTCGTGGTTGCTGCCCTCGTCCAGCTCGCCGTCCCCGATGAGGACCCAGACCTTGGAGCCGGTACGGCCCTGCGCCCGCAGCCCGAGCGCGCTCCCGACGGCGAGCGGCAGCCCGTGCCCGAGCGACCCGCTGCCGATCTCGGCCCCCGGCACGAGCAGCCGGTCGGGGTGATGGCCGAGCGGCGAGTCGTACGAGCCGAAGCCGGCCAGCAGCGACTCGGGGAAGAAGCCCCGGGCGGCGAGGACGGCGTAGTACGCCATCGGCCCGTGCCCCTTCGACAGCAGGAAACGGTCGCGCGCGGGGTCGTCGGCGGTCGCGGGGGATACGTTCAGGACCCGGTCGTAGAGCACCCAGATGGCGTCGAGGGTGGAGGTCGCGGCCGCCCCGTGCTTCTCGTCGCCGGTCATCAGCGACAGCAGCCGGTCGAGGTCCCGGTAGGTGTACGGCGCTGTGGTTGTCCGTGTCGATGTCGTCATACGCACCACCGTGCTACCTCAACTTAACTTGAGGTCAAGCGCCCGTCCGAGGTCGCAGAACGGAAAAAGCGGTTCGTGACCACCGGTCGGAGTGCGGTATTGTTCTTATGCGCGTTCAGCCGGGGGAAACCCCAGGTCAGACGGGCACCGGGACGTGGCGCAGCTTGGTAGCGCACTTGACTGGGGGTCAAGGGGTCGCAGGTTCAAATCCTGTCGTCCCGACTTGCTTTCACGCGAGTCGCAGGCGGTATCGGAGTAATCCGATGCCGCCTTTCCGTCTTTCTCGGGGACGAGTTGGGGGCCGGCCGGTCCAGCGGTGGGGTCCGGCGATGTCCGGGGCGGGGCTGGGCGGACGACGAGGCCGGTCGGAGAGATCGGGCGGATTACTCCACGACGAACGGCGCGTATCCAACGGGCACTTCGCTCACCTGAAGGGCGGAGAAGAGCAGAGTCAGGTTGTGCGCGTTGGTCTCGATGCGCACCTCGTGGAAGTCGATCCCGAGGGCCTTCGACCAGCGGCGGGTCGAGTCCGACTCGGGGAGAAGCCTGGCTCCCGGGTACAGGCAGTGCCACTTGACTCCCCATACGTATCCGTCGAGATCGACACCGGTCTCGTGGTCGATGAGCCGGTCGTCCAAGGAGACCCGCCAGGTTTCCGCCGGCACTGACGTCTCGCAGTGGGCCTCGACGCAGTACCGGAAGAGGTAGCGCAGGTGGGACGGCTCGATGCCGGTGCGGGGATCCGCCGTCGCGAGGACGATGACCTCGTAGTCGCGCATGTAGTTGGTGTATCCGTGGTGCACGAGGGCGTGATCGAAGGTCTCGTCCAGCATCTGTTCAAGTACGGCGGCATCCATACCGCTCTTCTACCTCATCCGGCGGGACCTTCGACAACGAGATTCACGGACGTTCGGCGCCGCCGCTCCGCCCGCACGTCAGGCCCTGTCGGACCGGTTGGTCCGACAGGG
>NZ_JBHUZM010000081.1:0-34856 GCF_042667665.1 Streptomyces sp. NPDC057307
ACCGTAGTCCGCCCGGCGACCGAGAGCACGGGTCACGGCGGTGGGCCGCCGGACCCCGCCTAGACGGACTTCTGGTACGACCGGAACGTCCGGGTCGAGAGCCACACCGCGACGACCGCGAGCACGAGCAACGGTCCCCCGCGGCTCAGCACGTCACCCCAGTCGGGATCGGCCGCCATCGCCGAACGCCCGGCGACCATCGCCCAGTTCACCGGGTTGAAGTCCGCGATGTCCGCCATCCAGGACGGCATCTGGGCGGGCGCCATGAAGGCCGACGAGAGGAAGGTCAGCGGCAGCAGCAGGAAGGTGTTGATGCCGATGATCGACTCCCGCTGGCGTACCAGCATGCCCATCGCGTTCGACAGCGCCCCGAAGACCGTGCCGAGCAGGATCGCGCAGCCGAGCAGGACGAGCAGCCCGCCCGCACCGCCCGGATAGTCGGCGCCGCCGAGCTTCCCGAGCAGCAGGATGATCACGGACTGCACGGCGGTGCTGATGCCGTTCTGCACGACGTTGGCGTTCATCAGCGCGCTGCGGCTGACCGGCGTGGTCAGGAAGCGGTTCAGCGTCCCGCGTTCGATCTCCTCCAGAGTGCCCATCCCGGCCCACATGCTGGAGCCGAGCGCGCTCATCACCACGATGCCCGGGATCAGATAGTCCAGGTAGGACGTGGTGCCGAAGCCGCCGAGCTGGACAACCTTCTTGAAGAGGTTGCCGAAGAGGAAGAGCCAGATCACCGGCTGGACCAGCTGGATCACCAGGAAGATGGGCTGCCGCAGCAGCGCCATGAACTGACGCTGCGTCATGTACCAGGTCTGGGCGAGGGTGTTGGTGCTCATCGGGCGCCTCCGGCGGCGAGTGCGGGGACATCGGACCCGTCGGTGGGCTGCAGGGCGTCCGCTTCGGCGAAGCGCCGCCCGGCGTAGCGCAGATAGACGTCGTCGAGGGAGGGGCGGGCCACCGTCGCGGCGGCGACGGCCGCCCCGGACCGCTCCAGCGCGGCGAGCAGCGCGGGTACGGCGGCCGCGCCGTCGTCAACCCGGACGCTGACCCTGCGGCCGTCGACCTGTACGTCACGCACACCGGGCAGCAGGTCGAGCGCCCCGGCCAGCACCGTACGGTCTCCGTCGGCGCGCAGCTCCATGTGAACGGCGTCGCCGTGCAGTTCGCCCTTCAGCTCGTCCGGGGTGCCCTCGACCACGACCCGGCCGCGGTCGACGATCGCGATGCGCTCGGCGAGCCGGTCGGCCTCTTCCAGATAGTGCGTGGTCAGCAGGATCGTCAGACCCTCGTCACCGGCGAGCCTGGCTATCTCGTCCCACATTGCCGTACGTGCCTCCGGGTCGAGACCGGTCGTCGGCTCGTCCAGGAACAGCACGTCGGGCCGGTGCACCAGGCCCAGCGCCACGTCGAGACGGCGCTGCATACCGCCCGAGTAGCCCCTGACCGGGCGCTTCGCCGCGTCACTGAGGGCGAAGCGGTCCAGCAACGCGTCGACCCGGGTGGACAGTTCGGCGCCCTTGAGTCCGTAGAGCCGACCCTGGAGCACCAGGTTCTCGCGGCCGGTCGCCATGGGGTCGGCGCCGGAGCGCTGGGCGACGACGCCGATCGAGCGGCGCACCCGGTCGGGGTGGCGCAGGATGTCGTGCCCGGCGACGGTGGCCGTGCCGCTGTCGGGGCGGGCCAGGGTGGTGAGGATCTTGACGGTGGTCGACTTGCCGGCGCCGTTGGGCCCCAGCAGTCCGAGGACCGTGCCGGCCTCGACGGTGAGGGACATCCCGGCGAGCGCGGTGACATCGCCCGGGTAGGTCTTGACGAGATCACGCGCCTCCACGGCGGGCGCGCCCTTACCCGGGTCGGTACTGCGGTCGGTACTGCGGTCGGTCATGACAGAGCTCTCCTGTGGTGAACGGTTCCGGTCAGGCCGAACCGATCAACGTGAAGAGCGCCGGGCTATCCTTGGTGTGCCGCACCTTGATGGCCGGAGCGCTTCACGAGCGGTCTGGTCCGGGGTTCGTAACCCTGGCGGGGCTGCGTCAACAGCGCCGCCAGGGCCTCTCTCGTCTCTCTTCTCCAGCACCCGCCTCAGTGCTTCGGCGGGTCTTCGCCCTCCAGTTCCTGCCACTCGGCGGGCATGACTCCGCTCGCGTGGAGCTGCCGCCAGCCGTCGAGGCCGGTGAGTGATCCGTCGGCGATCTCCCGCAGGAAGCCGCGGATCCAGTCGGCCTGGGCGGCCATCATGTGCAGTTGGTACTCCGTCTCCACGACGAAGAGCCGCGGCAGGGTCCGGCCGAGCTGGGTCAGGACGGCGCTGATGGCCGCGTGCTGGATGTCCAGCTGCCGCACCCGCTCCTCCAGCAGCTCCACGACCTCCTCCACCGGCAGGACCGCGATCAGCGAGAGCGCCGTCTCGAAGAGCGGGTACTCACGCGCCGGTACGGCCACGAGATCGGCCATCCAGTCGAGCATCTCCTCGTGTCCGGCCGCGGTGAGGCCGTAGAGGGTGCGCTCAGGGCGGTTGCCCTTTCGCTGGACGGCGGCGACCTCGACGTAACCGTGCTTCTCCAGGTTCTGGACCACGGTGTAGAGGGAGCCGAAATTGATCTTGACGCTGTTCTCCTTGCCGCGCTGCCGCAGCGTCTGGGCGATCTCGTACGGATGCATGGGCCGCTCGGAGAGGAGCACCATCACGGCGAGCGCCAGCGGATTGCTGAGTTTGCGTCGCTTGGCTCCCATACCCCACCCTTCGCCAGCACTACCCTGATCCGAATACTCGGCCACGAACATATCGCGAGCCATATCACTCGTCAACCGCGTTATATCTCGAATTTGCCCGGCCGTGACACCATCGACAGGACGGGTCGGCCCGGTCGGCGCCGGTCGGCGCGGAGACCGGACCAATCCGTCGCGGACGCGGCTCCGAACTAGCAGGTGAAACCGTCCGCCGTGCCGGACGGCACGCCCGCCCGCACCGTGGAGGAACAGCCGCGTGAAACAAGCCGTACATATCGGCGGCCCCGCTTCTGCCGGGCCCGATCTGCAGGAATTGCTGGGCCAGGTGGCCCGGGGCGACCAGGAGGCGTTCGCCCGTGTGTACGACCTGGTCTGCGGGCCCGTACTGGGGCTCGTCCGCTCCGTCCTGCGCGATCCCGCCCAGTCGGAGGAGGTGACCCAGGAAGTCCTCCTGGAGGTCTGGCGCAGCGCCCCGCGCTTCCAGGCGTCCCGCGGCAGCGGCATGACCTGGGTGCTGACCCTCGCGCACCGGCGCGCGGTGGACCGGGTCCGCTCCGCCCAGGCGTCCAGCGACCGCGAGCACCGGGCGGCGCTGCTGGACCGGACACCGGCCTTCGACGAGGTGACGGAACAGGTCGAGTCCCGGCTGGAGCGTGAACAGGTACGGCGCTGTGTACGTACCCTCACCGAACTCCAGCGCCAGTCGGTCACACTGGCGTACTACCAGGGGCTCGCGTACCGGGAAGTGGCCGAACTGCTCGCCGTGCCGCTCGGCACGGTCAAGACACGACTGCGCGACGGACTCATCCGGCTGCGCGACTGCCTGGGGGTGAGCGCATGAGCAGCACAGCCGAACTGCACACGTTGACCGGCGCCTACGCGCTGCACGCCTTGCCGCCGGACGAGCGGGCCGAGTTCGAGAGGCATCTGGAGGTGTGCCCGGCCTGCGCCCAGGAAGTACGCGAACTGGCCGCCACCACCACCCGGTTGGGGCTGGCCGTGGCCGTGACGCCGCCGCCCGAGCTCAAGCAGCAGGTGCTGCGGCGGATCGCCACCGAGCGCCAGGAACCGCCCAAGGTCACCCGGGAGTCCCGCGGCGCCGGCGGCGGGGCCGCCAAGGGGCGCGCGCTGTCCCGCTTCGCGCTGGCGGCCTGCCTCGCCGCCGCGGCCGGCTTCGGCGGAGTCGCCGTGTGGCAGCACCAGGAGGCCCAGGACGCCCGCGCGCGGGCGTCGGCCTCGCAGCAGCAGTCCGAGGCACTGGCCGCCGTGCTCGCGGCGCCCGACGCCAAGATCCGTACGGGCGGGCTGACCGACGGGGCGACCGGCACGGTCGTCGTGTCGCGTGCCCAGGACAAGGCGGCGTTCATCGCCTCGGGCATGGCGAAACCGCCGAGCGGCAAGGTGTACCAGCTCTGGTTCAACGACGACGGCACGATGCGGGACGCGGGGCTGATGGACCCTTCCGCGACGTCGGACTCGGTGCTGATGGCGGGTTCCGTCGGGGCGGCGTCGGGCATGGGCATCACCGTCGAACCGGCGGGCGGCTCACCGCAGCCGACCTCCGATCCGGTGGCGCTGATGAACTTCCCGACCTGAGCGCGCTGAGCGGCCTGACCGCCCTGACCGATCTGACCGACGGAAGCGAACGAAGCGAACGAAGCGACGGCAGCGAACGAACGGCCCGCACCCGATGACGAGGGGTGCGGGCCGTTCGTTCGACGATGCGTCAGCCGGTCTTACGAGGCGGCAGCGGAAAGAAACCACTCGTACGGGCGGCGTACGCGGCGAAGCCCGGCCGATCTGCCATGTGCCGCTCCAGCAGCCGCTTCCCGCTGCCGTTGATCAGCAGGAAGCTCATCACGAGCGGGCTGACCAGGGTCGCCGCCGCGACGACCGGGTCGTCGCAGACGATCAGGAACAGGCCCCACCAGACACAGAAGTCACCGAAGTAGTTCGGGTGCCGGGTCCAGCTCCACAGGCCGCGGTCCATGATCCGGCCCTTGTTCGCCGGATCGGCCTTGAACCGGGCGAGTTGGGCGTCGCCGACCGACTCGAAGACCAGGCCGACGAGCCAGACGGCGCAGCCGGCGAACGCGACAGGACCGAGACCGCCAGGGATGTACTGGGCGGCCTGTACGGGCAGCGACACCAGCACGACCAGCAGCCCTTGCAGCAGATACACCATGCGCAGCGCGTACAGGTTCCGGTTCCCCGGCGCCTTGGCGAGCATCGCCTCGTACCGCGCGTCCTCACCGTGTCCCCGCCCGCGCCGGGCGATATGGACGGCCAGCCGCAGCCCCCACACGGCGGTCAGCACGGTCACCAGCAATCGGCGCGTGTCGTCGCCCTCCCCCGCCGACACCGCGTAGCCGGCCACGGCGACGACCGCGAACGCGATCCCCCAGGCGATGTCGACGATCCGGTGCAGGCCCTTGCCGACGGCGATCGCGAAGGTCACGAGCATGACGGCCACCGCGGCGAGCGCCGCGAGGCCGACGCCCTGGCCGAACGCGCCCCAGGGATATCCGTTCACCGTGTCCCGCCCTCTCCGTACCAGTGCCGCGGGGTGGGCGGCAGGTCACCGCGCGCCCGCGCCGGGGGACGTACGGCCAGGATCTGGTCCACGCCCATCCGCCCCTCCTCGAAGGCCAGGGCACTGCCCACCAGGTAGAGCCGCCAGACACGCGCGGTCTCCTCGCCCACGAGCGCGCCGAACTCCGCCCAGCGCTCCTCCAGGGTGCGGTGCCAGGCGCGGATCGTCCGCGGGTAGTGCTCGCGCATCGCCTCCACGGCCCGCACTTCGAGGCCCGCCCCCTCCAGCAGCGAGAGGGTGTCGCCGAGCGGGCGCATATGCATGTCGGGGGCGATGTACGACTCGATGAACGCACCGCCGCCGGGCGCCACCGCGCCCCGCGACATCTGCTGCACCAGGACTCGTCCCCCGGGCCGCAGCATCCGGTGGAGCGTGGCGGTGAAGCCGGGGTACTCGGCGTCGCCGACGTGCTCGCCCATCTCGATGGTCGACACCGCGTCGTACGAACCGGCCGCGATGTCCCGGTAGTCCGACAGCCGCACCTCGACCAGCTCCGACAGACCGCGGGCCGTCACCTGTTCACGTACGTACCGCGCCTGCTCGGCCGCCAGCGTCACGGCGGTGACGCGGGTCTTGTACGTCTCGGCGGCGTACAGGGTGAGAGACCCCCAGCCGCACCCGATGTCCAGCAGGGTCGAGCCGGGCCCGAGCCCGAGCTTGCGGCAGACCAGGTCCAGCTTGTCGCGCTGGGCGTCGGCGGCGCCGTACTCCGGCTGCGCCCGGGTCTCGCGCGCCCCGTCTGCCCTGCCCTGACTCTCGCCGCCCTCTGCCTCGGTCTCGGTCGCGGTCTGGCCCTCGGTCTCGTCCTTCGTCCAGTAGCCGCACGAGTACGCCATGGTCTCGTCGAGCAGTAGGGCGTAGAAGTCGTTGGAGAGGTCGTAGTGATGGCTGATCGCGGCCCGGTCCCGCGCCTTGCTGTGCGGCGCGCCGCCGAGTCTGGCCCGGGACGCGGGGACGGGCGGGCGCGGTCCGAGCGCGCCGAGCCGCAGCATGGTGCCGACGGCGCGGGCCCGGTCGGCGAGGGTGAGTTCCGGCGGGCGCGCCCCGCGCTCACGCGCCGCGCCCCAGATGGTGCGCAGCCCGTCGGTGAGATCGCCGTCGATGTCGAGATCGCCGGTGATGTACGCCTGGGCCAGGCCCAGTTCGTCGGGCTGCCAGACCAGTCGGCGCAGGGCGCGGCGCGAGCGCAGAACGACCACCGGGGCGCCCTCGGGGCCGGCGGTGCTGCCGTCCCAGGCGCGCAGCCGCACCGGCAGCCGGGCGCCGAGGATCCTTTCGGCGAGTGGGAGAAGTTGGTGGGCCGCTCCGGTGCGGGTGCTGGTGCCGGTGAGGGTGCCGGTGTGTGGCCGGGGGACGCGTGCGGGTCGGGTGGCTGTCATCGGGGCGTTCCTTCCCTGTCGAGCACCAGTTGCTGGACATCGAGATAGCCGGAGCGGAACCCGGCCTCGGAGTAGGCGAGATAGAAGGTCCACATACGCCGGAACGTCGCGTCGAACCCCAACGCGTCCACCTCCGCCTCCCGTTCGACGAACCGCTCCCGCCACAGCCGGAGCGTCTGGGCGTAGTGCGGCCCGAAGCCGTCCCGCTCGACGATCCGCAACGACGTCTGGGAGGCGGTCAGTTGCTCCATCACCTCGACCGAGGGGGTCAGTCCGCCGGGGAAGATGTACTTGCCGATCCAGGTGTGGGTGGTGCGTGAGACCAGCAGCCGGTCGTGCGGCATGGTGATCGCCTGGAGCGCGATCCGGCCGCCGGGCGCCAGCAGCCTGTCCAGCGTGATGAAGTACTCCGGCCAGAACTCCTCCCCGACCGCCTCGATCATCTCGACGCTGACGACGGCGTCGTAGGTGCCCTGCACCTGCCGGTAGTCCCGCAGTTGTACGGTCACCCGGTCCGTCAGGCCGGCCGCCTCGATCCGCTTCTCGGCGAGGGCCAGTTGCTCCTGGGAGAGTGTCACGGTGACGACCCGCGCGCCGCGTGCGGCCGCGCGGATGGCCAACTCGCCCCAGCCGGTGCCGATTTCGAGCAGCCGCGTGCCGGGGCCCACCCGTGCCTCGTCGAGGAGCCGGTCGATCTTGCGGTGCTGCGCGGCGGGCAGCAGTGACGCGTCGGCGGGGAAGCCCCGGAAGAGGGCCGACGAGTACGAGAGGGTCTCGTCCAGGAAGAGCGAGAACAGCTCGTTCGACAGGTCGTAGTGGTGACTGATGTTGTCGCGCGAGCCCTCGGGGGTGTTGCGCTGCGCGTCGGGCCGCTTCAACGCCCAGACCCGGCGCAGCCGTTGGAGCGGGGCGGGGACGAGGACGGCCGCGTTCTCGGCGAGGACGGTCAGGACGGCGACGAGGTCGTCGGCCTCCCACTCGCCCGCCATGTACGACTCGCCGAAGCCGATCAGGCCCGTGGCGCCGATCCGCCGGAAGAACGCGTGCGGCTCGTGCACGACCATCAGCGGTCCGCCGAGGCCCAGCGTCTCGCTCCTCCCCAGCCTGACGCGTAGCGCCAGCCGGGCCAGCGCACGCCGGACCACCCGCTCGGCGACAGCCGTACGCAGCCAGGAGGCCCGTGGCGGCCGGGCCACGTCCGGCCAGCGCCGCGCGTCGACGGCGGTCACCGCCGGCGGGGCCGTCGACGTCGGGGACTCGGGCGACGGAGCCGTCAGCGTCTGGGACTCCGGCGAGGCAGGCGACGGCGACGGCGGGGATACGAACACGCTCATTTCACACCCTCCTGGGGGCGGTGTCGGGGACGGGGGCGCACGGGCAGACCGCGCAGATAGAGACGGATGCCGTGATAGCGGATACCGGCGGAGACGACGGCCGTGGACAGCGGGTGGCGCGACCCGGCCCGCACCAGGGCCCAGGGGGTGGCCGCGCGCCGGACGCCTCGTACGGTCGCGGTGAACGGCCTTCCTCCGTCGCGTTCCAGATGGACCGTCAGCTTCAGCCGCTCCCCCGGCTCGGGCAGCCGCATCCGGTAGCCGCCGTCGACGGGGAAGAACGGCGAGACGTACAGCTCCTTGTCCACCCAGAAGGTGTTCTCCTCGCCGTCCGCGCGCTCGTCGCCGGGCCGCAGCAGATAGCAGTGCCGCTCTCCGTACGTGTTGTGCACCTCGGCGACGACGCACAGCGGCTCGCCGTCGGGCGCGTGGCACCAGTAGAGGGTCAGCGGGTTGAAGACATGGCCGAGGACCCGGGCGTGGGCGAGCATCACCACCCGCCCGCCGCCCAGTTCCACGCCGCGCGACGCGAGATACGTCTCCAGTCCGGCGCGGATCGTCGGCGACCCGCCGCCGAAGTGGTCACGCGCGTCGAAACGGGCCAGCGGACGCAGCAGGCGGGGCAGCCGGGGCGGACGGTCGGGGTCGATCAGCCACATGTAGGTCCGCAGCCGCAGGTCGTAACGGCTGGGCGCGGTCCGCACATGTGTGACGACGCACGGGTAGAGCGCGGGAACGGCGCCAGGGCCGGCGGGGCCGGGCGTCCCGGTGCTCACCACGTCACCCCCAGCGCGGCGGCGGCGTCGACACCCGAACGGCAGCCGTCCTCGTGGAATCCCCACCCGTGGTACGCCCCCGCGTACGCCGTGACCGGCCCGCTCAGCGCGGGGAGCCTGCGCTGAGCGGCCACCGACTCCGGTGTGTAGACGGGGTGTTCGTACGTCATCCGGGCGAGCACCCGGTCCTCGTCGACGCGGTCGGCGCCGTTGAGCGACACCACGAAGTTCTCGGGGGCGTCGAGGCGTTGCAGCCGGTTCATGTCGTAACTGACCCTCACCCGGCCGGCGTCCGTCGCGCAGGACGGCATGGTCAGGTTCCAGGAGGCACGGGCGCCCCGGCTGCGCGGCAGCACGGTCGTGTCGGTGTGCAGCAACGTGGCGTTGCGCGAGTAGCGGAAGGCGCCGAGCACCTGGCGTTCGTCGTCGGTCGGGTCGGCGAGCAGCCGCAGGGCCTGGTCGGGGTGGACGGCGATGACGACCGAGTCGTAACGCCGGGTGGTGCCGTCGGCCGTGGTGATCTCCACACCGCGCGGGTCTCGTCGTACGGACCGGACCGGAGCGGCCGTGTGGACGGCGTCGAGCTGCTTGCCGACACGTTCGACGTACTCGCGCGAGCCGCCGCTGACGGTGCGCCACACCGGTGAGCCGGTCACCGACAGCAGGCCGTGGTGGTCCAGGAAGCGGAAGAGGTAGCGGGCCGGGTAGCGCAGTGCCGTTCCGGCGTCGCAGGACCAGACGGCCGAGACGAGCGGGGTCAGGAAGTGGGCGACGAAGTACGGCGAGAAGCCGCCGTCCGCGACGAAGCGCGCCAGGGTCATGGAGTCGTCGGCACCGGTCGCGGTCCTGTCGGCACCGGTGGCGGTCTCCTCGGCGAGCAGCCGCCGCGCCCGCCGGTGGAAGGCGGGCACTTCGGTGAGCATCCGCAGATACCGCCCGCGCAGCACCTGACCGGGGCGCGGGAACAGGCCGGCGAGCCCCCGGGCACCGGCGTATTCCAGCCCGCAGCCGTCGCACCGTACGGACATGCTCATCTCCGACTCCTGGGTGGCCACGCCCAGTTCCCGGAACAGCCGCAGCAGCAGCGGATACGTGCGTTCGTTGTGGACGATGAACCCGGAGTCGACGCGGTGCGTCCGGCCGTCGGACGACGCCAGGTCGTGCGTGTGGGCATGGCCGCCGAGGCGGGTCTCCGCCTCGTACAGCGACACCTCGTACGAGCGCGTCAGTACGTACGCGGCGGTGAGTCCGGCCACTCCGCCGCCCACGACCGCCGTACGCGGGCGTTCGCGCACCCCACTCATACAGCTCCCTCCGGTCGGGCTTCGGGCAGGGCCCCTCGTGGAGGATTCGAGCCAGAGAGGCCGACGGATTGGTGTCGGGAGCGATCTTTCTGTCGCCGGTCCTACTTTTAATTCCTTCGGGTGACAGACCAATCCGCCTTGCATCTCGCACCGAATGGCCGGTGTGAGCGAAGATCAGAAAGACCCGACGAGCGAGGCCGGCCATGTGCCGCGTGGCGTACGAGTGGTGCGCGGCGCCCTGGCCGCGCTCAGCGGGTTGATCGCCGGGCTCGCGGCGCTCTGCGTCGCCGAGCTGGTTTCGGCGGCCGTACGGCCCGAAGCGGGTCCCGTCACCGCGGTGGGCGGCGCGGTCATCGACCGCACACCGGCACCGGTGAAGGACTTCGCCGTCCGGAATTTCGGGAACGACGACAAGCTGGTCCTGCAACTGGGCATCCTGGCCCTCCTGGCGCTCTTCGCCATGGCGGTCGGAGTGGCCTCGCTGCGGTACCGGAAGGTCGGCTCGGCGGCGGTCCTGGTCTTCGGCGCGATCGGGGCACTGGCGGCGGTGGAGCGGCCCGACGGCCGCGTCTCCGACGCCCTGCCCTCGATCGTGGGCGGTCTGGTGGCCTGCGGAGTGCTGTATCTGCTGGCCGGCCGGCTCGCCTCCCGTCCGTCCCCCGATGGGGATCCGGGGACGGACGGGACCAGCACGCGAACGGCGGAGACCGACGACACCAGGGGCACCGAGGACACCAGGGACACGGACGACACCGAGGGATCGGCCGGCTCGAACCCCGGCGCCTTCGACCGGCGCGGATTCGTCATCGCCGCGACGGCCGCCGCCGCGGCCTCGGCCGGAGCGGGCCTCCTCGGGCGGCGGCTGAACGCCTCGGGGGCGGCCGAGGCCGCCGCCTCACGCCGGACGATCGTCCTGCCGGCCCCGTCCTCACCGGCCCCGCCGATACCGGCGGGCACGGATCTGAAGCTACGCGGCCTGAGTTCCTTCACCACGTCCAACAAGGACTTCTACCGGGTGGACACCGCCCTGGTCGTGCCCCGTGTGGACGCCGACAGCTGGCGTCTGCGCATCCACGGCAAGGGCGTCCCCCGGCCGCTCACCCTCAGCTTCCGGGATCTGCTCCGGCGGCAACTGATCGAGCGGGACATCACGCTGACCTGTGTCTCCAACGAGGTCGGCGGCCCGTACGTCGGCAACGCCCGCTGGATCGGCGTCCCCCTGGCCGATCTGCTGCGTGAGGCCGGTGTGGAACCACCGTCGAAGGGCGGTCCCGCCGACCAGTTGGTGTCCCGCTCCGTGGACGGCATGACCATCGGCACCCCGGTCGAGGCGGTCATGGACGGCCGCGACGCGATGCTGGCGGTCGGCATGAACGGCGAACCCCTGCCGTTCAACCACGGCTTCCCGGTCCGCATGGTCGTCCCCGGCCTGTACGGATACGTGTCGGCGTGCAAGTGGCTGGAAGACCTCGAACTGACCACGTTCGCGGACTACGACGCGTACTGGGTCAAGCGCAGTTGGTCCCGCGAGGCGCCCATCAAGACCCAGTCGCGGATCGACACGCCGCGCCCGTTCGCCTCACCGAAGGCGGGCAAGGTGCCCGTCGCCGGAGTGGCGTGGGCGCAGCACCGCGGTATCGAGCGGGTCGAGGTGCGCGTGGACGGCGGGGACTGGAACCCGGCCACACTCGCCGCCCAGGACAGCGAGGACACCTGGCGCCAGTGGATGTGGGAGTGGCCCGCCACCTCCGGCAGCCACACGCTCGAAGTCCGCGCGACGGACCGGAACGGCGACACCCAGACGGACAAGCGCGTCGGGACCGTACCCGACGGCGCGACCGGCTGGCACTCGGTGGTGGTCGCCGTCGACTGAGTCCGCTCCGCCGCATACCGCACGACACCTCTTGTCAACCGCACCACCTTTCAAGGAGATTCACATGAAGATCACCCGTTTCCAGCGTGTCGCCGTCACCGTCGTCGCCGCCGTCGCCCTTCCGCTGACGCTCACCTCCTGTTCCAGCGACGACAAGGACACCAAGTCGGAGTCCTCGTCCGCCGCCGAGGAGACCGCGGCTCCGGAGGACACGGCCGACGACGCCGCGGGCGACACCGCGGACGCCCCGTTCGGCCCGGCCTGCGCCTCGGTGCCGAAGACCGGCCCCGGCAGCTTCGACGGCATGGGCCAGGCTCCTGTCGCGACCGCCGCGTCCAACAACCCGGAGCTGTCCACCCTGGTCACCGCGGTGAAGAAGGCTGGCCTGGTCGACACCCTCAACACCGCCGAGAACATCACGGTGTTCGCGCCCACCAACGCCGCCTTCGCCAAGATCCCGAAGGCCGACCTGGACGCGGTCCTCGCGGACAAGGCCATGCTCACCAAGATCCTCACCTACCACGTCGTGGGCGAGAAGCTGGCCAAGAAGCAGCTGGAGAGCGGCACGTACGACACCCTCCAGAAGAGCACGCTGACCACGGCGGGCTCCGGCGACGAGTACAAGGTGAACGACTCGGCCGGCGTCGTCTGCGGCGACGTCCCCACGGCCAACGCCACGGTGCACATCATCGACACCGTGCTGATGCCGAAGTAGTCCCGCGCTCAAGGGGGTTGTCGGGTCTCCCTATCCTGGCCGGATGACCCCCTTGGATCGGCCGGCCCCCACGGGCGGAACGGCTCGAACGAATCGGGTGCTCGGAGCGGTCGTCGGCTCAGCCGTCGGCGACGCGCTCGGAGCACCTTTCGAGTTCGGCCCCGCCGGAGTCTTCACCGCCCGCTTCCCGGACGGCGTGGGCGAGATGTGCGGAGGCGGCGGCTGGGATCCGGGCGAGAACAGGTCCTGCTGAGCGGCGATCCCTGGGATCTCGCGGCGCCCCTCCACTTCCAGCGCTCCGGACGGGCCGCCGGAAACGGCTCGTTGATGCGCGCGGCCACCCCCGCCGTGCACTTCGCCGCCGCGGGCCGCGACGCCACCATGGCGGCCGCCCGCCGGATCGCGGCGCTCACCCACGGCGACTCCGCGGCCTGGGAGGGCACGGCCGTGCTGCACGAGCTGATCCGGGTGGCGCTGGACGGCGGTGATCCGGTGGCCGCCGTACCCGGCGTGCTCCCTGACGTACGCGAGGACCACCGTCCGCGCTGGGCCATCGTGCTCGACCCCGGCTGGCACCCGGACGACGCGACGGAGTTCAACGGGGCGGTGTGGCCGTGTCTGGGCTCGGGGCTCTGGGCGCTGCGGACGACCGGCTCGTTCGAGGCTTCCCTGGGGGCGGCGATCGATCTGGGCGGTGACACGGACACGGTCGCGGCGGTCACCGGCGCGCTCGCGGGCGCCGTGTACGGCTGCGCCGCGATCCCCCGGCGCTGGACGGACCCGCTCCATGTGCCGCTGCCCGGTTACGGCGACCGCGTGCTGCGTACGCCGGAACTGGTCCGGCTCGCCGGGCGGTTGGCGGCCTGACGCCCGTGGTCCCCGCATGACGAAGGGCCCGGACGGCGGAGGTCCGGGCCCTTCATCGGCGCGAACGCGCGCGAGCAGGTGTCAGCAGGTGCGCCCGACGTACCACGCGCCGCTGACCTTGCTGGTCGAGCCGAGCCAGGTGACGCCGGGGCCCACACACTGCTCGTAGTTCCAGCCCGACACCTCGACCTCGATGACGATGCGCGAGCCGTCGTTCGTGCAGTGGTTGTAGTACGAGTCGCTGGACGACGCGTAGTAGCCGCAGGGCGTCGCGGCGGCCGACGGGGCGGCGGTCGCCGCCGTGGACATTCCCAGGACCATGGCGACGGCGCCGACGAGGGCGGGGAGGGACTGACGAACGCGCATGCGGCTGCTCCTTGTTGCGGGTGTGGAACCGGGCACCGGAATCGGTGCGCACGCAGAGCATCCCATCAACTACCCTACGTAGCCGCCCCATTCACCCGCACGTGGCCGTCAGGTCACTGAACTGGGCGACTCCTCGCGCGACTCACTCCCCCGCCGCCCCTCTCCGCCCTCACCCGACCGAGGTGTACGCCACCACCCCGCGCAGCACCCCGTCGACCGCCTTGCGGGCGTTCTTCGCGACGGTGCTGTTCTCGCGGGGCGCCGCCGCGGCGATCTGCCCGAGGACGTCGATCACCTGCTTGCACCAGCGGACGAAGTCGCCCGCCGGCATCTCGGCGTCGCGCAGCACCTCGTCGAGCCCCTTGCCCGACGCCCACATGTGCACGGCCCAGGCGAAGCCGAGGTCGGGCTCGCGCTGGCCGACCCCCTCCGCCTGATTGATCTTGAAGTCCTCCTCCAGAGCGTCGAGGCGGCCCCAGATGCGGACCATCTCGCCGAGGGCGGCCTTCGAAGCGCCGCTGGGGAGCCGGGGCGCCACCGCGTCGTCCGACTGGCGTGCCTCGAAGACCAGCGCCGAGGCGCACGCGGCCAGTTCGGCCGGGGAGAGCCCTTCCCAGACGCCTTCGCGCAGGCACTCGCTGGCGAGGAGGTCCAGCTCGCCGTAGAGCCGGGCGAGACGCTTGCCGTTGCCCGTGACCTCGTCGCCGCGCAGATAGTCCATCTCCGTGAGGAGGGCGACGATACGGTCGAAGGTGCGGGCGATGGTGTTCGTACGGCCCTCGATCCGCCGTTCCAGCTGCCGGGTGTCCCGCTGCAGCCGGTGGTAGCGCTCGGCCCAGCGCGCGTGGTCCTCGCGCTCGTCGCAGCCGTGGCACGGATGCGCGCGCAACTCCGCGCGCAGCCGGGCGATCTCACGGTCGTCGGCGGCCGGCGCGCGCCCCTTGCGGTGCCGCTCCGGCACGACATGGCCGGCCTTCGTGCGCAGCGCGGACGCCAGGTCGCGGCGCGACTGCGGCGAGCGCTGATTGAAGCTCTTGGGGATCCGCATCCGGTCCAGCGCCTCGACCGGCACCGGGAAGTCCATCGACGCGAGCCGTTTGACCTGCCGCTCGGCGGTCAGGACCAGCGGCCTCGGGCCGTCGTGATACTCCACGCCCCGGTGTCCGTTGGCCCGCCCGGCCGGCAGTCCGGGGTCGAGCACCAGCGCGAGTCCGGCGAACTTGCCGGTCGGCACATGGATGACATCGCCCGGCTTGAGCTTCTCCAGCGAGGACGCGGCGGCGGCCCGCCGCTGCACGGCTCCCTGCTTGGCCAGCTCCGTCTCCCGGTCCTTGAGGTCGCGGCGCAGCCGCGCGTACTCCTCGAAGTCCCCCAAGTGGCAGGTCATGCCCGCCCGGTAGCCCTCCATCCCGTCTTCGTTCTTCTGGACCTGCCGGGAGATCCCGACGACCGACTTGTCCGCCTGGAACTGGGCGAAGGAGGTTTCCAGCAGTTCGCGGGAGCGGTGGCGGCCGAACTGCTGCACCAGATTGACCGCCATGTTGTACGACGGCCGGAAGCTGGAGCGCAGCGGATACGTGCGTGTGCCCGCCAGGCCGGCGAGCGCGCCCGGGTCCATGCCGCGCTGCCACAGGACCACCGCGTGGCCCTCGACGTCGATGCCGCGCCGGCCGGCCCGGCCGGTCAGCTGCGTGTACTCACCGGGCGTGATGTCGGCGTGCTGCTCGCCGTTCCACTTGACGAGTTTCTCCAGGACGACGGACCTGGCGGGCATGTTGATGCCGAGCGCCAGGGTCTCCGTGGCGAACACGGCCTTGACCAGGCCCCGTACGAACAGCTCCTCGACGACTTCCTTGAACGTCGGGAGCATCCCGGCGTGGTGGGCGGCGATGCCGCGCTCCAGGCCCTCCAGCCATTCGTAGTACCCCAGGACATGCAGGTCCTCGGTGGGGATGGACGCGGTGCGCGCCTCCACGATCTCGCGGACCCTGGCCCGCCGGGCGTCGTCGTTGAGCCGGAGCCCGGCGTACATGCACTGCTGTACGGCGGCCTCGCAGCCGGCCCGGCTGAAGATGAAGGTGATGGCGGGCAGCAGGTCCTCGGCGTCGAGCCGCTCGATGACCTCGGGCCTGCCCGGCGTCCAGACGCGGCCGCGCTGTCTGCGCTCGCGCTCCCGGTCGGCCTCGCGGACCATCTTGCCCCGCCGGCGGTCCTTCGGGTTGTACGTCTTCTGATTCTCCATCCGGGCCAGCCGGGAGAGATCCGGATTGACCTCGCGGCGGGCCCCGCCACGGCCGCCGTGGTCGGTGCTCTCCTCGAAGAGGTCGTACATCCGGCGGCCCGCGAAGACGTGCTGCCACAGCGGCACGGGGCGGTGCTCGGAGACGATCACCTCGGTGCTGCCACGGACGGTGTCCAGCCAGTCACCGAACTCCTCGGCGTTGGAGACCGTCGCCGACAGGGACACCAGGGTCACGGACTCGGGGAGGTGGATGATCACCTCTTCCCAGACGGCGCCGCGGAAGCGGTCGGAGAGGTAGTGCACCTCGTCCATCACGACATAGCCGAGGCCGGTCAGCGACTGGGAGCCTGCGTAGAGCATGTTGCGCAGGACCTCGGTGGTCATGACGACCACCGGGGCGTCGGAATTGACGCTGTTGTCGCCGGTCAGCAGCCCGACCTTGTCGGCGCCGTAGCGTTTCGCCAGGTCCGCGTACTTCTGGTTGGACAGTGCCTTGATGGGTGTGGTGTAGAAGCATTTACGGCCCTCGGCGAGGGCCAGGTGCACGGCGAACTCACCGACGATCGTCTTGCCGGAGCCGGTGGGCGCCGCGACCAGGACGCCCTTGCCCGACTCCAGGGCGTGGCAGGCTTCGATCTGGAACGGATCGAGGCCGAAGTCGTACATCTCGCGGAACGGCGCGAGTGCGGTGGCCTGCTCGGCTGCGCGGATCCGAGCTGCGGCGTAACGCTCGGCCGGTGTGAGGTCCTCTGTCATCTTGCTCACGAGCCTACCCGTCCCCTCTGACAGTCAGGCGATCTTTATCGGCGAGCTGGCGGGCCCCGTCAGGGGCCGGGGGTGAGCACCCGTACGGCCCCGGCGACGCACTCCGCGGTCAGGGGCAGCGGGCCGAGCGGCTCCCCGTCGGCGTAGCCGGTGAGGCCGGGGGCGGCGAGGGTGATCCTCGCGGTGCGGTGGACGGTGACCTTGGGGTGGCCGAGGTGGGTGCCCCGGTAGACGCGCGGAAAGACCTTCAGGAGCGTGGCGCGGCTGCAGTCGCCGACGACGGTCACGTCGAAGAGGCCGTCGTCCATGGCGGCGTCGGCGCAGATCCGCATGCCGCCTCCGTAGGAGGGGCCGTTGCCGACGGCGACCAGGGTCGCCTCGATCTCCCGTTCGATGCCGTCGTCCAGGGTCATGCGGTACGGGACGGGCCTGAAGGCGGCGAGTTCGGCCACCATCGCCAGGTCGTACTTGAAGCGGCCGCTGGGCCAACGCATGCGGTTGCCGCGGTCGTTGACGCGTGAGTCGAAGCCGGAGGCGAGGACGGTCCCGAACCAGCGGCCCGCGACCCGCCCCAGGTCCAGCTCCCGGATCCCGGCGTTCTTGAGCGCGTCGGCCGCGATCCGGCCGGCCGCCGCGGGGTCGCGGACCGGCAGGCCCAGCGCCCGGCCGAAGTCGTTGCCGGTGCCCACCGCGACGACGCCGAGCGGGGTGTCCGTACCGGCCACGGCCTGGAGGGCGAGGGAGACCAGACCGTCCCCGCCGACGGCGATGAGCGCGCCGGTGCCCGCCGCGACGGCCTCACGTGCGCGCCGCAACGCGTCGCCGGCGTCGGAACCGAGCACCGTACGGACGGAGTACCCCGCGTCCCTGAGCGCGCGGGCGGCCGGCTGCGCGGCACGCGCGCCCCTGCCGCGCCCGGCGGTGGGATTGACGAACAGGCTGATCTCACTGGTCACAGGTCGGCCCGGTCAGCTCAGGTGACGTCGTCGTAGCCGTTCACACGGGCCGTACGGTTGCTGTCCGCCTGCTCCGGCAGCGCGGCCACCGTGGAGACCGGCTCGACAGCTCCGACGGTCTCGGGCGTGTGGTCCAGATCGGACGCCTCGTCGTCGTCCAGCTCGGCGTCCGGGTTCTTACGACGCCGGCGCCGGTCGTTGATGAGTGAGAAGCCGACCGCTCCGAAGTAGAGGACGACGATCGGTCCGGCCAGCGCGAGCATGCCCACGGGGTCGGTCGTCGGGGTGATCACCGCGCCGAAGACGAAGACGCCCATGACGACCCCGCGCCACCAGCCGACCATCCGGCGGCCGGTGACCATGCCGGTCATGTTCAGCATGACCAGGACCAGGGGCAGCTCGAAGGCGAGACCGAAGACCAGCACCATCCGGGTGGTGAAGTCGAGGACCTCGTCGAGCGAGACGAGGTTGCCGGAGCCCTCGGGCGTCAGGCTGATGAGCACCTTCACGCTGATCGGCAGGATCAGGTAGGCGAGGTACGCGCCGGCGGTGAAGAGCGGCACCGCGCTCGCCACGAAGGCGTACGTGTACTTCTTCTCGTTCTTGTGCAGGCCGGGCGCGACGAACGCCCACAGCTGGTAGAGCCAGACCGGGCTGGCCACGATGATGCCGGTCGTGAGGCTGATCCGGATCGTCGTGGTGAACGGCGAGGTGAGGGTGTTGAACACGACATTCGCACAGTTGCCGCCGTCGCTGACCTCGCCCTTCTCGCACGAGGGCACCGATTCGCCGAGGAAGGACATGATCTGCTCGCTGTAGAACACAGCCACGATCGTCACGACGATGATCGCGAGCAGGCCCTTCGACATCCGGTTGCGCAGCTCACGAAGATGCTCCACGAGCGGCATACGCCCCTCGGGATCCTTCTCTTCTGTGCGGGCAGACTTGGGCAACCCACGTCCTCATCTCGTGCGGCAGGCCGTCACCGTGCCCGGTGCGTGCATCGGCCCAGGGGTCGGATCAGCGCTTGGTCGAGTCGGTGGGCTCGGCGACGGGCCGCGAGCTGGTGACATCGCCGGGCGCGGCCTGGATGGTCCGGGGCGCGGGCTGGTCCGTGTCGGCGGAGGCGGTCGGCGGGTCCGTGGGAGCCGTGCCGCTCTTGCTGTCGTCCGACTTCATCGCCTTGGCCTCGCTCTTGAGGATGCGCGCCGACTTGCCGAGCGAACGGGCCATGTCGGGAAGCTTCTTGGCGCCGAAGAGCAGGATGATGACGACGAGAATAAGGATGATCTCGGTGGGGCCGAGCCTACCCATAGCATTACCTTCTTCACCGAGGCGACAGAGTCTGGGACGTCGACCGGACAGATGTCCGACCGTCGTGCTGGCAGCGATCGTAACCCGCAGGGGTAAACGTGGGGCAATGCCTGTGCGTACTCCCTGCGACGGCCCCCGCCTCCAGTCCGAGACCGCTTCGTCAGCCTACCGCCCGAACTGGCGATGGAGGGAGGGTGCATTCATTTATCGGATGGCGTCTCCGGTCTTCGCGAGATGGGTGGCGGCCAGCTCCAGTTCCTCCGCCGCCTGATTGATCCGCCGTGTGGTGGAGGCGACCTGACGGCCGAGACGCTGGGCCTCGACGAAGACCCGGACCGCGAGCACGCCGAGAACGGCGAGCCCGCAGAAGCCCAGGGCGATGGCGAGCATGGGCCAGAACATACGAGCAGCCTTCTCTCCTGGTGCGTCGACCTAGTGCGTCGAATGCAGGCGCAGCGTCCGTACGCCGCCGCCGGTGAGCAGTTCGACGATGCGTTCACCGGCGGGTTTGCGCACCGCCGTCTCGCACTCGGGGCAGGTGAACGAGTAGAACGTCGTACGGCGGCTGGCGCCGATGGCGAGCCGCAGCGAGCCGGCCGAGAGCTCGAAGCGGGCCCGGCACTCGGGGCAGGCGGCCTGGAAGAGGATCGGCACCATGGACGCCGACGTCGAGAAACCACCCATCATGGACATATCCCCCAAATCCCCTGATTCTATTGGTGCGAGGCGTCGGAGTCGTACGCCGCCAGCGCCTCACCGGCCGCCCGCCGCGCACTCTCCGCGAGATCCTGCGGCGAGGCGATACGCCCGTCCCCGCCCAGCCGCAGCGCGAGCCGCCGCAACGAGGCGGGCGCCGGCGTACGCAGCGTGATCCGCAACCCGCCGTCGGGCAGTTCCTCCGCGCTGTCGTGCGGGTAGTACTCGGCGACCCAGCGCCCGCCGGGGCCGACCTCGACCACCACCTCCGGATCGTCGGCCGACGGCTGCACCAGCCCCTCCGACAGATCGCGCAGCTCCAGCTCCGGCGGCGCGGCCGGCTCGTCGAGCAGCTTGATCTCCGCCACCCGGTCGAGCCGGAACGTACGCCGCGCCTCGGAGAGCCGGCACCAGGCCTCCATGTACGTGTGACCCACCGCGAACAGCCTGATCGGATCGACCTCGCGCTCGGTCAGCTCGTCCCGCGCCGGGGAGTAGTAGCGCAGCCACAGCCGCCGCCGCTCCGAGATCGCCCGGTCCACGTCCGCGAAGACACCGCCCTCCGACTCGAAGGTGACCGAGAGCCGGGAGCTGGCCCCCGCCGCCTCCCCGGCGGCGGCCTCCAGCTTCGCGGTGGCACGCAGCAGCGCCTGCCGGTCGCTCTCCCGCAGCCCCGGCAGGGTGGCGACGGCGCGGGCCGCCACCAGCAGCGCGGTGGCCTCGTCGGCCGCCAGCCGCAGCGGCTCGGCGACATCGTCCGGGTTGTGCCACCAGATGCGGTCGCCGTCGGTGTCGATGTCGAGGAGGTCGCCACCGCGGAAACTGGTCCCGCACATGGGCAGGACATCGAGGTCGGAGATCAACTCGTCCTCGGTGATACCGAAGGCGCGCGCGACGTCCTGCACGTGCGCGCCGGGGCGCTCGCGCAGATACGTCACCAGCGAGAGCATCCGGCGGGTCTGGTCGATGGCGTTGGCTGCCATGGTGTGTACGAGTCCCCTCAGGCCTTGGCCACGGCACGCAGCCGGTCCACGACATCGGCCCGCAGGTCCGCGGGCTCCAGCACGACCACGTCGGGGCCGAACTCCACCAGCCAGGCGTCCAGGCCATGGCCGTACGGAATCTCCAACTCGTCCCAGCCGTCGCCCAGTTCCCGCGACGACACCGCCCGGGCACGCAGCGGATACCCGCTCTCGGAACGCAGCCGGATCAACGCCGACCGCGTCGCCGTCTCACCGGCCCAGCTCTCGACCGTCTCACGCACGGTGACCACATCCGGTACGGGAGCGGTGAACTCCCCCGTCCGGGAACGGACCCGCCCACTGATCCGCGAAAGCCGGAACACCCGCTCGGCCCGCCGCTCCCGGTCCCAGCCGGCCAGATACCAGTGGCCGCGCCAGCACTCCAGCGTCCACGGCTCCACCTGGCGCTGCTCGGGCTTGGCGGCGTTGGCCTTGCGGTAGTCGAACACGACGGGCCTGCGGTCACGGCAGGCGAGCATCAGCGGCTCGAACGCGGCCTCGTGGACGGGGATACGCGGTTCGAGGGCGCTGTGGTGCGCCTCGTACGAGTCCTCCGCCTCCGGCATACCCGCGGCCCGCAGCTTCTGGAGCGCGCCGCTGGCGGCGCCCGCGAGACGCGCCTGCTGCCAGACCTTGGCGGCCAGTCCGAGCGCGGCGGCCTCCTCGGCGTCCAGCGTGATGGCGGGGAGGCGGTTGCTGTCCCGGCGGGCCAGATAGCCCGTCTCGCCGTCCAGATTCTCCACCGTCTCGATGACCAGGCCCAGTTCGCGCAGATCGTCCTTGTCGCGCTCGAACATCCGGTTGAAGGAGTCGTCGGACCCGGCTTCCAGATACGCCTCGATGGACTCGCGCAACTCGCGCTTGCTGAGCGGGCGCCGGGTGCCGAGCAGGCACAGCGCGAGATTCATCAACCGCTCGGCCTTGGCAATGGCCATCGACGCCCTACACCTCATCTGATAGTGCCGCATCCGCGCGTCGACCGTACCGCCCGGGGGTCCCACGGTAAAAGCCGAGGGCCCACGCCGGACAGCATGGGCCCTCGGTGTGTCCGTTCGTGACCGGACAGGGTCGTCGATCAGACAGCGACCAGATCGCAGACGAAGATCAGCGTCTCGCCGGGGGCGATGGCACCGCCACCCGCGCCACGCTCGCCGTAGGCGAGGTGCGAGGGAATCGTCAGCTGACGACGGCCGCCGACCTTCATGCCCTGGACACCCTGGTCCCAGCCGGAGATGACCTTTCCGGCGCCGAGCTGGAACTGCAGCGGCGTACCGCGGTTCCAGGAGGCGTCGAATTCCTCACCGGTGGAGAAGGCCACGCCCACGTAGTGGACGGAGACGGTGTCGCCCGCCTTGGCGACGGCACCCTCGCCCTCCCAGATGTCCTTGATCTCCAGGTCGGCCGGCGGCTCGCCACCCGGGAAGTCGATCTCGGGCTTCTCGATGCTCACTGAACTGCTCCTCTAAATGATGAACGGGGCAACCGGGACAGTGTTACACCTTCGCCAGGATGTCCACGGCGAACACCAGAGTGGAGTTCTTCGGGATGCCTTCCTGCTCCTTGTCACCGAACGCGTCGGCCGGCGGAATGACGACCAGCACACGGCTGCCGACCTTCTTGCCCACGACGCCGTCCTTCAGACCCTTGAGGGTGAGCTGCGGCAGCGGGAACGTGACGGTCTTGCCGTTCTTGTACGTGCTGTCGAAGGTCTTGGCGTCCTTCCACAGCAGCGCTTCGTAGTTCAGCACGACCGAGTCGGTGGCCTTGACGACCTCGCCCTTGCTCTCCAGCACGTAGTTGGAGACGAGCTTCTTCGGCGGGTCCGACTTCGGGATCGTGACCTTGGGTGCCTTGCCGTCGGCGTTGACCCCGACCTTGGGCAGGTCGATGTTGTCCTGCGCGACCTCGGTGCCCTTGGCGGTCGTCGGGACCTGGGTCGCCTTCAGGACGTCCACGACGAAGACGAGGGTGGAGTTGGGCTTGATGTCGCCCTGGCCCTGCGCCCCGTAACCGAGGTCCGGCGGGATGACCAGCTCGACACGGCTGCCGACCTTCTGGCCCTCCAGGCCCTTGTCCCAGCCCTGGATGACCATGCCGGCGCCGAGCGTCAGGTCGAAGGGGGCCTTGCGGTCGAAGCTGTTGTCGAAGGGCTTGGTCGAGTCCCACGACTGGCCCAGGTAGTTGACCTGGATCGCGTCGCCCTTCTTGACCTTCGCGCCATCACCCTCACTGATGACGTCGGTCTGCAGTTCCTTCGGCGGAGTTCCCTCACCCTTCCCGAGGGTCGGCTTCTCACCGAACTTGGCACCCGCTGTGATCTCGGGAAAACCGTTCTTGGACGAGGTGGAGTCGGAGCCTCCGTCGTCACCGCACGCCGCCAGCGACAGCAGCAGTAGGGGGATGACGACGAGGCCGGCAAGTCGGCGCACGAATTCCTCAGATCTCAGACGGAAGGTTTGGGTCCTCGACACTCTAGGGCGTGGCAAGGGCCCCGCACGAGGAACGTACGGGGCCCGAGTCGTGTTCCGGGACGACGGATGCCGTCCTTCGATACGGTCACATACCGGCGATCAGCTTTTCGACCCGGTCGTCCACGGAGCGGAACGGGTCCTTGCACAGCACGGTGCGCTGCGCCTGGTCGTTGAGCTTGAGATGGACCCAGTCGACGGTGAAGTCCCGCCGCTGCTCCTGGGCCCTGCGGATGAAGTCTCCGCGCAGCCGGGCCCTGGTGGTCTGCGGGGGCACGGACTTGCCCTCGAAGATCTTCATGTCGTTGCAGATCCGGGCCGCCTGGCCGCGCTTCTCCAGCAGGTAGTAGAGCCCGCGGCGGCGGTGGATGTCGTGGTAGGCGAGGTCTATCTGGGCGACCCGGGGGTGGGACATGGTCATGTTGTGCTTGGCCCGGTAGCGCTCGATCAGCTTGTACTTCATGACCCAGTCGATCTCGGTACCGATCCGGTCCAGGTCCTCGGCCTCGATGGCGTCGAGCGTGCGGCCCCAGAGCTCCAGGACCTGCTCCACGGTGCCGGTGCGGATGCCCCGGCGGTCGACGAAGTCCACGGCCTTCTCGTAGTACTCCCGCTGGACCTCGATGGCGGACGCCTCGCGCCCGTTGGCCAGGCGCACCTTGCGCTGACCGGTGATGTCGTGGCTGACCTCACGGATCGCCCGGATCGGGTTCTCCAGGGTGAGGTCACGCATGACCGTGCCCGCCTCGATCATGCGCAGCACGAGATCCGTGGCACCGACCTTGAGGAGCATGGTCGTCTCGGACATGTTCGAGTCGCCGACGATGACATGCAGCCGGCGGTAGCGCTCCGCGTCGGCGTGCGGTTCGTCACGGGTGTTGATGATGGGACGGGAACGGGTGGTGGCGGAGCTGACACCCTCCCAGATGTGCTCGGCACGCTGACTGACGCAGTAGACCGCGCCACGCGGAGTCTGCAGCACCTTGCCGGCGCCGCAGAGCAGCTGCCGGGTGACGAGGAACGGGATGAGGATGTCCGCGAGCCGGGAGAATTCCCCGTGGCGGGCGACGAGATAATTCTCGTGGCAGCCGTAGGAGTTTCCCGCCGAATCGGTGTTGTTCTTGAACAGATAGACGTCGCCCGCGATTCCCTCCTCGTGCAGGCGGCGTTCGGCGTCGACGAGCAGGCCTTCGAGAATGCGCTCGCCCGCCTTGTCGTGCGTGACCAGTTCGGTCACGTTGTCGCATTCGGGTGTCGCGTATTCCGGATGCGATCCCACGTCGAGGTAGAGGCGGGCGCCGTTCCGCAGGAAGACGTTGCTGCTGCGGCCCCATGACACAACACGGCGGAAGAGGTAGCGCGCCACTTCGTCAGGTGACAGCCGGCGCTGTCCCCTGAAGGTGCACGTGACGCCGTACTCGTTCTCCAGCCCGAAAATGCGGCGGTCCATGTCTGAACATTACGCCTGATGGCCTGAGCTGAAACCGTGTTGGGCCGCACCGTTGCGATCATTTTCGTATCCGGCTTCCCCGGTCGGGTCGCCGCCGGCCACTTCGACGGGAGCCGCGAGGACCTTCCGGGTGGCCAGCAGAACCAGCAGCGCGGCGACGCCGCCCGCCCCCGCGACGGCGAAGCTCGCCGAGGTCCCGCCCAGTTCGACGGCCGGTCCCGCCACTCCCGTACCGAAGGCCGTGCCGACACCGAAGGTGGTGACGAGCCAGGAGAACGCCTCCGTGACGGTGCCGCGCGGGGCGTGCCGGTCGACCACGATGAAGGCACAGGCCAGTGCGGGCGCCAGGAAGACCCCGGCGAGGGCGGCGAGCGCCGACATGGCCACGACGCCGGGCGTGAGCATCAGGGGGAGATAGCCGGCGGCGAGCAGACCGGTGATCCACAGCAGCCTGCGTTCGGGGGTGCCGGTCCACTGCCGGGCCCCGTACACGAGGCCGCCCACCAGCGCGCCGAGACCGAGCGCGGCCATCAGCCAGCCGTACACGGACTCACGGCCCTGGTCGTCGGCGTACGCGACGCCGGCGACGGTGATGGAGCCGAGCGCCAGGCCGATGAAGAGGAAGGCGGCGAGGAGCGCGAGAAGGCCGGGTGAGCGCAGGGCACCGAGCCAGTGCGCCTCCCGGGGCGCCGAGCGCCAGGCGCGCGAGGGTTTGGAGAGCACGACGGTGAGCGCCCCGACGACGCCGATGGCGTTGATGACCAGGAGGGCGGCGCCCGGCGACCAGAGCGCGACGAGAAGGGTGACGAACAGCGGGCCCGCCGTGAACATCACCTCCTGCGCCACGGCGTCCATGGCGTACGCCCGGTGGACCCGGTCCTCCCGGCCGAGCACGCTCGGCCACAGGGCCCGCAGGCCGCCTTCGAGCGGCGGGGTGAACAGCCCGGCGACGACCACCGCCGCGAAGGCGAGGGGCAGCGGGTCGATTCCGGTGAAGGCGAGGAGGACCATGCCGAGGGCGGAGACGACGGCGGCGGGGAGTTGGACGCGCGGCTGGCCGACCAGGTCCACGGCCCGGCCGAGCAGCGGCTGGCCTATCGCGGTGGAGAGCCCGTAGACGGCCGTCAGGACGCCCGCGAGGGAGTAGCTGCCGCCCGCGTCGCGGGTGAACAGGACGATCGCGATATGGCCGGTGGCGCTGGGCAGCCGGCCGACGAGCGTGCCGGTGAGCAGTCGCGCGGCGTGCGGTGCCTTGAGAATGTCCACATAGCCTGCGGCCATGACTCCCCTTTTCGCTCCCCCGGTTCACCCGGCACAAGCAAGTTGTACGTATAACTTCCGACGTCATACGTACCATGTGCGCAGCCCACGGGTCCACCGGCTCGCGGGTCACACATCCGGGCGCCCCCGCCCGCGGCAGTCGGCACGGAGGACGAGAACGATGGCAGAGCCGCCCGGCACGGCCGCCCGGCCGCCCGCGAGGCCGACCAGCAGGGACGTGGCGCACGCGGCCGGGGTGTCGCAGGCCACCGTGTCCCTCGTCCTCGGCGACAAGTGGCGCGGCCGGGTCTCCGAGCGCACCGCCGGGCTCGTCCGGGACACCGCGCGCGACCTCGGCTACCGGCCGAATCTCGCCGCCCGCAGTCTCCGCCTCGGCCGGACCAGGACCGCGCTGCTGGTGGTGCCCGCGCTCACCCACGAGTTCTTCGCCCGCGTCTACACGGGCGCCGCGTCCGTGGCCACCGAGCACGGCTTCGGGGTGGTCCTCTATCCGTCGCCCGACGGCATCGGGCCCGCCAAGGACCCGTTCGCGTCCGCGCGGGCGGCGCTGGACGGAGTGATCGCCTCGTCCATCGCGGCCGAGGCGCTCGCCGCGATCCGGGGCACCGACCTGCCACTGGTCATGCTCGACAGCGACCCCGCCGGCTCCGGCGCCGCCGCACACGTGAACCTCGACATCGCCGACGCCATGCGGCAGGTGACGGGCCATCTGCTCGGCCTCGGCCACCGCCGCATCACCCACCTCGCCTCGGCCGTGACCTCCTGGACGTTCACCGTGCGCGCCGACACGCTGGCCGAGGCGGTACGTGGCGTGCCCGGAGCCCTCGTACGCACCGTGCCGTCGGCCCTGGAGGTGCACGCGGCGCGGGAGGCCGCCGAACGGGCACTCGACGGCCCCGGACCGCGCCCCACCGCACTGATCTGCGACAGCGACGTGCTGGCGGCGGGCGCCGTCAAGGCCGTACGGAAACTCGGCCTGCGGGTGCCGGACGACGTCTCCGTCACCGGCTTCGACGACCTGGCCCTCGCCACGGCCGTGGAGCCCGAACTGACCACCGTGCGGCTGCCCGCCGAACGGGTCGGCGAGCACGGCATGTCCGCGCTGCTCGCCATCCTCGACGGCCGCGAGCCCGAGAACACCGTGCTGCCCGTCTCACTGGTGATCCGCGGCTCGACCGCACCCCCGCCGGGCCCCTGACGGACCGGTGCCCCGGACCGCACGGGCGGCCCGGGGCACCGGAAGAACCTCGCCGCTCACTCCTCCGCGTCGCCGGACTCCTCCGACTCCTCGGTGTCCGACGGAGCGTCCGTCGGCGTGGACGCCGCGCCGTCCGCCTCCAGCAGGCGGGCGAGCTGACGGCCGACGACACGCTTGAACTTGCGCTGCTGCGGCCGGGTACGGTCCAGGACCGCCACCTCCAGCCGCTCGGCGGGGATCTCCCGCTCACTCCCGTTCGTGTCCCGGGACAGGGCCTGCACGGCCAGCTTCAGCGCCTCGGCGAGGGACATCCCGTCCCGGTGCTGCTGGTCCAGGAACGTGCTGATCTGCTCGGAGTTGCCACCCACGGCGACCGAGCCGTGCTCGTCCACGATCGACCCGTCGTGCGGCAGCCGGTAGATCTGGTCCCCGTCGGCCGTCGGACCCACCTCGGCGACGACCAGCTCCACCTCGTACGGCTTCTCACCGGCACTGGAGAAGATCGTGCCCAGCGTCTGCGCGTAGACGTTGGCGAGCCCACGGGCCGTCACATCGTCGCGGTCGTAGGTGTATCCGCGCAGATCCGCGTAGCGGACGCCACCGATGCGCAGATTCTCGTACTCGTTGTACTTACCGGCGGCGGCGAAACCGATCCGGTCGTAGATCTCGCTGAACTTGTGCAGCGCGCGGGACGGGTTCTCACCGACGAAGACGATGCCGTCGGCGTACTGCAGCACAACCAGGCTGCGACCGCGGGCGATGCCCTTACGGGCGTACTCCGCCCGGTCGGCCATGGCCTGCTGGGGTGAGACATAGAACGGCGTCGACACCGGCTATCCGTCCCTTCCTGTCAGTGACATGTCTATTCGGCGGAGGAGGCCGGGCGTCAGAGCAGCTCGGCGCGCGGGCCGTCGGGCTGTTCCAGCCGGCGCTCGATGATCGAACGGGCGACCTGCGAGGACTCCTCGTCGGTGACCCTGCGGAAGCCCTCGTCGCTCATGATGTTGACGATGGGATAGATCTTGCGGGCCACGTCCGGGCCGCCGGTGGCCGAGTCGTCGTCCGCCGCGTCGTACAGCGCCTGGATGACGAGGGTGATGGCCTGCTCCTCCGTCAGCCCCTCACGGAAGAGCTTCTTCATCGCACCGCGGGCGAAGAGCGAGCCCGAGCCGGTGGACGCGTACCCGTGCTCCTCCGAACGGCCGCCGGTGACGTCGTAGGAGAAGATGCGGCCCTTCCCGCGGTCGACGTCCCAGCCGGCGAAGAGCGGGACGACGGCCAGGCCCTGCATGGCCATGGCGAGATTGCTGCGGATCATGGTGGAGAGCCGGTTGGCCTTGCCCTCGAAGGAGAGCTGCGCGCCTTCGACCTTCTCGAAGTGCTCCAGCTCCAGCTGGAAGAGCTTGACCATCTCCACGGCGAGACCCGCCGTGCCCGCGATACCCACGGCCGAGTACTCGTCGGCCGGGAAGACCTTCTCGATGTCGCGCTGCGCGATCATGTTGCCCATGGTGGCCCGCCGGTCACCGGCGAGGATGACCCCGCCGTCGAAGGTCACGGCCACGATCGTCGTCCCGTGCGGCGCCTCGATCGCACCCTGGACGGGCGGCAGCACCCGATTGCCGGGCAGGATCTCCGGCGAGTGGACGGACAGGAAGTCCATGAACGAGGCGGACCCGGGCGTCAGGAAGGCAGCCGGTAGACGCCCGGTGCTACGAGTGTTGGCTTCCACGCGTTTCCCTCCAGGTATGCGATGGCACGGCGCAGGGTGTCGGGATCATCCCCCAACTTGCCAATGGCCGAATTGCAGTTGAAGCACAGTACGCCTCGGACCCTACCCGTCTCGTGGCAGTGATCCACATGCGCGGCGGGAGCAGATAGGCAGATGACACAGATGCCCATCTGCGACGAGATCATCTCGTCGCGCTCCGCCATCGTGATGCCGTACTTCCGCTTGAAGTAGCTTTCCTGGTTCCGCTGAGCCCGGCACAGCTTGCAGTAGCTCGCATAGCCGTCCGACGACGTCGGGTTGAGTTCCCACTCCGCGTAGCTCTTGACCTCGCCGCACTGCGGACAGCGTTTGTGCCCGCGCGGCACGGGGACTTTCACCCGCACCGCGCGCCCCTTCGCCTCTTGGCTCTGACGGTAGTAGTTGGCGGCGCACTCCCTGCAGTACACCTGGAGTCCGTCGCTCATCGAGCGATTACCCGCAAACGCCTCTCGCTCCAGCAACCGCTGACACCGAGGGCACTTCTTGCCATCGCCCGATTCGGACATTCGCTAACTACTCGCCGCCCTTCTGAACAAATGACCTCACGAAGTCCTCAGCGTTCTCTTCCAAGACGTCGTCGATCTCGTCCAGCACGGAGTCCACGTCGTCCGACAGCTTCTCCTGGCGCTCCTGGAGGTCCTCGGACTGCTGTACGTCCTCGGTCTGCTCCTCGGCGTCCTCCGTGGAACGCGTCGCCTTCTGCTGCCCGCCGCCGGTGTCCTTGGTCGCCATATCCCTCACCCCGCTCGGTTCGCCCCGCTCGATGTGACCTTCAAGATCCGACCCTACAAGCAGGCTCGGACATCGGCCCCGCAGTTCGTACAACGTCCGGGGGCCACCTCCATGATTCCCGGACCGGGGCCATTTCAGCCGCCCGAGAGCACCCGGACCAGGTCTTCGGCCGTGCGGCACCGGTCCAGGAGCGCTTTGACGTGGTTGCGCGTGCCCCGGAGCGGTTCCAGGGTCGGTACCCGCTGGAGCGAGTCCCGGCCCGGCAGGTCGAAGATGACCGAGTCCCAGGAGGCCGCGGCCACGTCGTCCGCGTACTGCTCCAGACAGCGGCCCCGGAAATAGGCGCGAGTGTCCTCAGGAGGCTTTGTCTCGGCCCGTTCGACGTCCGGTTCGTCCAGGAGCCTGCTCATCTTGCCGCGGGCCACCAGACGGTTGTACAGGCCCTTCTCGGGGCGCACGTCCGCGTACTGGAGATCGACCAGGTGCAGCCGCGCCGCGTCCCACTCCAGGCCGTCCCGGCGGCGGTAGCCCTCCAGGATCTCCTTCTTGGTGACCCAGTCGAGTTCGCCCGACAGGCTCATCGGGTCGTTCTCCAGCCGGTTGAGCGTGTCCTCCCAACGGCCCAGTACGTCCCTGGTCTGCTCGTCGGCGTCGGCGCCGTACCGCTCCTCGACATATTTGCGCGCCAGTTCGAAATACTCCATCTGGAGCTGCACAGCGGTGAGTGTCCGCCCGCTGCGGAGCGTGATCAGACGGCCCAGGGACGGGTCGTGCGACACCTGGTGAAGCGTGCGTACGGGCTGGTCCACGGCCAGGTCGACATTGATGAACCCGTCCTCGATCATGGACAGGACCAGGGATGTCGTCCCGAGCTTGAGATAGGTGGAGATCTCCGAGAGATTCGCGTCGCCGATGATCACATGGAGCCTGCGGTACTTCTCGGCGTCCGAGTGCGGCTCGTCCCTGGTGTTGATGATGGGCCGTTTGAGGGTGGTCTCCAGACCGACCTCGACCTCGAAGTAGTCGGCCCGCTGGCTGATCTGGAATCCGTGCTCGTGGCCGTCCTGGCCGATGCCCACCCGGCCGGCGCCGGTGACGACCTGCCGCGAGACGAAGAACGGCGTCAGGTGCCGCACGATGTCCGAGAACGGGGTCTCCCGCTTCATCAGGTAGTTCTCGTGCGTGCCGTACGAGGCGCCCTTGTTGTCGGTGTTGTTCTTGTAGAGCAGGATCGGCTGGGCGCCGGGAAGCTGTCCGGCGCGCTCGGCGGCCTCGGCCATGATGCGCTCGCCGGCCTTGTCCCACAGGACGGCGTCACGCGGGTTGGTGATCTCCGGAGAGCTGTATTCGGGGTGCGCGTGGTCGACGTACAGCCGCGCGCCGTTGGTGAGGATGACATTGGCCAGCCCGATGTCCTCGTCGGTGAGCTGGCTGGACTCGGCGGCCTCGCGGGCGAGGTCGAAGCCTCGTGCGTCCCGCAGCGGGTTCTCCTCCTCGAAGTCCCAGCGGGCGCGGCGCGCCCGGTGCATCGCCGCCGCGTAGGCGTTGACGATCTGGGACGAGGTGAGCATGGCATTGGCGTTCGGTTGGCCGGGGACGGAGATCCCGTACTCCGTCTCGATGCCCATTACTCGCCGTACGGTCATGCGGCCCTCCTTGCCCGGCGGCGCTCCCCTTCGGGAACGGCGCTCAAGTACCGCTGTCTCTCCGGTGCGTGTGCGGTGCCCGTCCCCGCACTGCGCGACGCGGCGGTACCGAAGAGCCTAGAACGCCTCTGCACTGGTGGGGAGATCGTTTCCGTCATTGGCCTGGTGTCGTGAAAGGTACGGGGAAAGCAACCGGCTGCGGATGCCCGTCCGGACATCCGCAGCCGGTCTGTGCCTTACAGGTACTGTCCGGTGTTCGCCACCGTGTCGATGGAGCGTCCGGTGTCCGCGCCTTGCTTTCCGGTCACCAGGGTGCGGATGAAGACGATCCGCTCGCCCTTCTTGCCGGAGATGCGGGCCCAGTCGTCCGGGTTGGTGGTGTTGGGCAGGTCCTCGTTCTCCTTGAACTCGTCCACGCAGGCCTGGAGGAGATGGGCGACGCGGAGTCCTCGCTGGTTCTCGTCGAGGAAGTCCTTGATGGCCATCTTCTTGGCCCGGTCGACGATGTTCTGGATCATCGCGCCGGAGTTGAAGTCCTTGAAGTACAGGACTTCCTTGTCGCCGTTGGCGTACGTGACCTCGAGGAAGCGGTTCTCCTCGGACTCGGTGTACATCCGCTCGACGACCGACTGGATCATGCCCTGGACGGTGGACTCGGGCGAGCCCTTGTGCTCGGACAGGTCGTCCTCGTGCAGGGGCAGCGAGGACCGGAGGTACTTCGCGAAGATGTCCTTCGCCGCCTCCGCGTCCGGACGCTCGATCTTGATCTTCACGTCGAGCCGGCCGGGGCGCAGGATCGCGGGGTCGATCATGTCCTCGCGGTTGGAGGCGCCGATGACGATGACGTTCTCCAGGCCCTCCACACCGTCGATCTCGGCGAGCAGCTGCGGGACGATGGTGTTCTCCACGTCCGAGCTGACGCCGGATCCGCGGGTGCGGAAGAGGGATTCCATCTCGTCGAAGAAGACGATGACGGGAGTGCCCTCGCTGGCCTTCTCACGGGCACGCTGGAAGACCAGGCGGATGTGCCGCTCGGTCTCGCCGACGTACTTGTTGAGGAGCTCGGGGCCCTTGATGTTGAGGAAGTAGCTCTTTCCCGCGGGCCGGCCGCTGACTTCGGCGACCTTCTTGGCAAGGGAGTTGGCCACGGCCTTGGCGATGAGTGTCTTGCCGCAGCCGGGCGGACCGTAGAGCAGGATGCCCTTCGGCGGGCGCAGTTCGTGCTCTTTGAAGAGGTCCGGGTAGAGGTACGGAAGTTCGACCGCGTCCCGGATCATCTCGATCTGGCCGCCGAGACCGCCGATCTTGGTGTAGTCGACGTCCGGGACCTCTTCGAGGACGAGTTCCTCGACCTCGCTCTTGGGAACCACTTCGTAGACGTAGCCGGAGCGCGGTTCGAGCAGGAGGGCGTCGCCGGCGCGGATGGTGATGTCCAGCAGCGGCTCCGCGAGCCGCACCACCCGTTCCTCGTCGGTGTGCCCCACGACCAGGGCGCGCTCGCCGTCCTCAAGGATCTCCTTGAGGGTGACGATGTCCCCGGCCCGCTCGAACTCCATGGCCTCGACCACGTTGAGGGCCTCGTTGAGCATGACTTCCTGGCCGCGTCGGAGCTCTTCGAGCTCGACGCCGGGGCTGACGTTCACCCGGAGCTTGCGGCCCCCGGTGAAGATGTCGGCCGTGCCGTCCTCGTTCGCATGCAGAAAGACGCCGAAGCCGGCCGGCGGCTGTGCGAGCCGGTCGACCTCTTCCTTGAGGGCCACGATCTGGTCGCGGGCCTCTCGCAGCGTATTGGCGAGCCGCTCATTCTGCGCGGACACACCTGCCAGGTTCGTCTGCAGTTCGACGATCCGCTCTTCGAGAATCCTCGTATGACGCGGAGAGTCGGCGAGCTTACGTCGCAGGACGGCGATTTCCTGCTCGAGATAGGCAACCTGGCCGGCCGGGTCTTCAGACCCTCGTCCGGGCCGGATGCCGCGGTTGATGTCGTCGTCGTGGGCTGCCACGGTCCTCACCTCCTCCAAGGGGAGCTGGACGCTTCCTGACCCTACCTGGGTAGGTGGTGATTAAAACCCCTAGATCACAAAGACTGTCGGGGCGTGTCCGATCTTCACCCTTGCGCTCTCCCTCACGCCAGGGGAATACCCACCGTTCAACATCGGAAAGCGGCCGGTTGTATCGTCGAAGTGTTCAACACCCGTCAGGGCTGGCGTGACTTGCCAGAGATTGCCTCATCCCACGCAAGAAACGGCAGGAGATATGACCGTGCAGCAGCAGGCTCCGACCGACGCAGTCACCGAGGGCGGCGAGCCGCTCGAGGTCTGGATCGACCAGGACCTCTGCACCGGCGACGGGATCTGCGCCCAGTACGCGCCCGACGTCTTCGAGCTGGACATCGACGGCCTCGCTTATGTGAAGAGCGCCGACGACGAACTTCTGCAGTCCCCCGGCGCGGCCACGCGCGTGCCGCTGCCGATCCTCAAGGACGTCGTCGACTCGGCCAAGGAGTGCCCGGGCGACTGCATTCATGTGCGGCGCGTTTCGGACAGTGTCGAGGTGTACGGCCCCGACGCGGAGTGAGCGTCCCGGCGGGTGGGTGACTCGGGGGTTACGCCGACGGCGTACCCCGGAGCGAGGTGACCCGGTGTGATCGGTTCAGACGCTCTGTGACTCGTTCCGGGCGCTCCGTACGAAGGCGCCGTTCTTCCACTGCCAGGTGAGGCTCTGCTCCTCGTCGGGGCAGCAGCCCGGGACGTCCGGGCCCGAGTACCCGAGGAGCCATGCGCGGACGAGGCCGTCGCGTATTTCGAGGTCGGCGACGGTCTGCCGGTCGGCGGGGTCCACCAGGGTCGCCACGATGCGGGGTGCGCCGGCGTCCTTGGTCGCTGTGAGTACGTACACACCGTGGGGCGGGGTGCCGGAGCCGGCGTCGCAGCGGGCGGCGGCCACGGTCTCGGGGCGGCCGTCGCCGTCGAGGTCCCCGGTGGCTTTCTTCGTGACCAGTGCTTTCGCGCCACCGCAGGCGAGGGGGAAGTCCACGGCGGCGGTGTCGGGCGCGGGCAGCGGCGCCGTCTTCGGGGCGGTGCGTCCGGCGGGTCCGGAGCCTGACTGGTTGGCCGTGGCGGCGTCGGGCTGGAGCAGACCGGCGGCGGCGACCACGGCGGCCATCGCGGTGGCGGTGGCGAGCCAGTGCACGGGACGCGGGCGGGTGTGCGCGAGGTCCGGGACGTCGGAGATCTGCACGCGGTGTCTCCTGTGAAGGCAGTGCCGGTGGGGGTGGCGTGAATCGTGCCACACGTCACAGTGCGGCGGAACAGCGGGGTCCGTAAGGTCAACGTAAAGACGCCGCCGCCGAGTTCGCGTCGGACGGACGTGAAC
>NZ_JBHUZM010000082.1:0-33275 GCF_042667665.1 Streptomyces sp. NPDC057307
CACGTAGCGTGTCCGGGCCCCGCCCCGTGCGCACCAACTCGGGCGCCGTACTCGCGAGTTGGCGAGCCGATCGCCTCGCGGCGACAACGCGCGGATCTCAGCGGCCCGCGCACCTCGCCTACCTCACGCGTCGAGCGACGTCATCACGTGCTTGATACGCGTGTAGTCGTCGAAGCCGTACGCCGACAGGTCCTTGCCGTAGCCCGACTTCTTGAAACCGCCGTGCGGCATCTCGGCCACCAGCGGGATGTGCGTGTTGATCCACACGCACCCGAAGTCCAGGTTCTTGGACATACGCATCGCGCGCCCGTGGTCCTTGGTCCACACCGAGGAGGCGAGCGCGAACTCGACCCCGTTCGCGTACTCCAGCGCCTGCGCCTCGTCCGTGAACGACTGCACCGTGATGACGGGCCCGAACACCTCGTTCTGGATGATCTCGTCGTCCTGCTTGAGACCCGAGACGACGGTCGGCGCGTAGAAGTACCCCTTGTCGCCGACCCGGTGACCGCCCGCCTCGACCTTGGCGTGGGCCGGCAGGCGCTCGATGAAGCCCGAGACGTGCTTCAGCTGGTTGGCGTTGTTCAGCGGCCCGTACAGCACGTCCTCGTCGTCCGGACCGCCGGTCTTGGTGTCCGCGGCGGCCTTGGCCAGCTCGGTCACGAACTCGTCGTGGATCGACTCGTGCACCAGGACGCGGCACGCCGCCGTACAGTCCTGCCCGGCGTTGAAGAAGCCGGCCACCGAGATGTCCTCGACGGCCTTGGCGATCGCCTCGCTGTCGAGGTCCTCGAAGACCACGACGGGCGCCTTGCCCCCCAGCTCCAGATGCACCCGCTTGACGTCCCTCGACGCGGACTCGGCGACCTGCATCCCGGCCCGTACGGAGCCGGTGATCGACACCATCGCCGGAGTCGCGTGCTCCACCATGGTGCGCCCGCTGTCGCGATCGCCGCAGATGACGTTGAAGACACCCTTGGGCGCGATCGCGCCGATGATCTCCGCCATCAGCAGGGTGGACGCGGGGGTGGTGTCCGACGGCTTCAGTACGACGGTGTTGCCCGCCGCGAGCGCCGGGGCGAACTTCCACACGGCCATCATCATCGGGTAGTTCCACGGCGCGACCTGCGCGCAGACGCCGACCGGCTCACGCCGCACGATGGAGGTGAAACCGTCCATGTACTCGCCGGCCGAGCGGCCTTCGAGCATCCGCGCCGCACCCGCGAAGAACCGGATCTGGTCCACCATCGGCGGGATCTCTTCGGTGCGGGTCAGTTCGAGCGGCTTGCCGGTGTTCTCCGACTCGGCGGCGATCAGGTCCTCGGCGCGCTCCTCGAACGCGTCCGCGATCTTGAGCATCACCTTCTGACGCTCGGCCGGAGTGGTGTCGCGCCAGGCGGGGAACGCCGCGGCGGCGGCCTCCATGGCGGCGTCGACGTCGGCCTGGCCGGAAAGCGGGGACGTGGCGTAGGTCTCGCCCGTGGCCGGGTTGACCACCTCGATGGTCCGCCCGTCGGCGGCGTCCCGGAACTCCCCGTTGATGTAGTTACGCAGACGGCGCAGCTCGGTGGTCACTGCCACCCCTCCTTACAGATGTCATGCCGGATGTGTCCGATGGGTGAGACACCCACCTTAAGCGTTCTGCCGACGCTTTCGACAGGCCCGACCCCTCCCAACTTCGGATTCAGTCATATTCTGACCCTCGTACAACGAATTTCATCGCTTCGGGGTTGCAAGACAGACGAGTCGCGGTGCACAGTGAGCCGGTGGCCAGTCGCAGCGCAGACCCCAGGAACGGGCACGGGAACGGATCGTCGCCGACGATCGACGCCGTGTCTCTCGCGATCATCGAACAGCTTCAGGAGGACGGCCGGCGCCCCTACGCCGCGATCGGGAAGGCCGTGGGCCTCTCCGAGGCAGCCGTACGCCAGCGCGTCCAGAAGCTGCTCGACCAGGGGGTCATGCAGATCGTGGCCGTGACCGACCCGCTGACGGTCGGCTTCCGGCGCCAGGCGATGGTCGGCATCAACATCGAGGGCGACCTCGACTCCGTGGCCGACGCGCTCACGGAGATGGACGAGTGCGAGTACGTGGTGATGACCGCGGGCTCCTTCGACCTGATGGTGGAGGTCGTCTGCGAGGACGACGACCACCTGCTGGACGTCATCAACAAACGGATCCGCGCGCTCCCCGGCGTGCGCTCCACCGAGAGCTTCGTCTACCTCAAGTTGAAGAAGCAGACCTACATGTGGGGAACCCGATAGCCGTGAGCAAGGACCTCTCCAAAACCGCTTACGACCACCTGTGGATGCATTTCACCCGCATGTCGTCGTACGAGAACGCACCCGTGCCCACCATCGTGCGTGGTGAGGGCACCTACATCTACGACGACAAGGGCAAGCGTTACCTGGACGGCCTCTCCGGCCTGTTCGTCGTCAACGCGGGCCACGGGCGCCACGAGTTGGCCGAGACCGCCTACAAGCAGGCTCAGGAACTCGCCTTCTTCCCCGTGTGGTCCTACGCCCACCCGAAGGCGATCGAGCTGGCCGAACGGCTGGCCCACTACGCCCCCGGGGACCTCAACAAGGTCTTCTTCACCACCGGCGGCGGCGAGGCGGTCGAGACCGCCTGGAAGCTCGCCAAGCAGTACTTCAAGCTGACGGGCAAGCCCACCAAGTACAAGGTCATCTCACGCGCCGTCGCCTACCACGGCACGCCGCAGGGGGCGCTGTCCATCACCGGACTGCCCGCCTTGAAGGCCCCGTTCGAACCGCTGGTGCCCGGCGCCCGCAAGGTGCCGAACACGAACATCTACCGCGCCCCGCACTACGGCGACGACCCGGAGGCCTTCGGCCGCTGGGCCGCCGACCAGATCGAGCAGGAGATCCTCTTCGAGGGCGCGGACACCGTGGCCGCCGTCTTCCTGGAGCCGGTGCAGAACGCGGGCGGCTGCTTCCCGCCCCCGCCGGGCTACTTCCAGCGGGTTCGCGAGATCTGCGACCAGTACGACGTGCTGCTCGTCTCGGACGAGGTCATCTGCGCCTTCGGCCGGCTCGGCACGATGTTCGGCTGCGACAAGTTCGGCTACGTACCGGACATGATCACCTGCGCCAAGGGCATGACGTCGGGTTACTCACCGATCGGCGCCTGCATCATCTCCGACCGTCTCGCCGAGCCCTTCTACAAAGGCAGCAACACCTTCCTGCACGGCTACACCTTCGGCGGCCACCCGGTCTCCGCGGCCGTCGGTCTCGCCAACCTCGACATCTTCGAGCGCGAGGGCCTGAACCAGCATGTGCTGGACAACGAGGACGCGTTCTTCGCGACGCTGCGCAAGCTCCACGACCTGCCGATAGTCGGCGACGTACGGGGCAACGGCTTCTTCTACGGCATCGAGCTGGTCAAGGACAAGGCCACCAAGGAGTCGTTCACGGACGAGGAGACGGAGCGCGTCCTGTACGGCTTCCTCTCCAAGGCTCTGTACGACAGCGGGCTGTACTGCCGCGCCGACGACCGCGGAGACCCGGTCGTACAGCTCGCGCCGCCGCTGATCTCCGACCAGTCGACGTTCGACGAGATCGAGCAGATCCTGCGCACCGTCCTGACCGAGGCCTGGACGAAGCTCTGACCACCGGGGCGTACGGGGCGGGGGACGGCGTGTACGTGGCGCCGTACGCCGCCCCCTGACCCCATCCCGCGCGTGATCCGGCAGACGGCCCGGGTGCCCCCGTTCGAGTGCAAAGGGGGCACCCGGGCCGCGTGCTGTCCGCACACCTCGTTATCGATCTTTACGGTGCAGTGACCGATCGGCTTCGCTCTCGTTCCCCCCGGACGGGGCGCGGTACGTCAGCTCGGAACCGAGCCCGATCCGAACCGAGGTGTACGCCATGGTTGCCCCGCCGGACAACGACGTGCTCTGGGCGCGTTCCCTGCACCACTCGCACAACGGCTCGCCCGCGATCAGCGGCGTCTCGCTCGGTGTGCGCGAGGGCGAGATCCTCGCCGTCAGCGGCGCGCGCGGCAGCGGCAAGACAACCCTGCTGCGCTGCCTCGCGGGGCAGCTCGTCCCGGAGAAGGGCGAGGTCTGGTTCAACAGCACCGCCGTGCACACGATGCCGTCGGCGCTGCGCGAGCGGCTCCGGCGCGACCGGTTCGGCTGGATCGACTCCGATCCGGTCCTGGTCCCGGAACTCAACGCGTGGGAGAACGTCGCCCTGCCGCTGTTGCTGCGCGGCTCCTCCCGCCGTGCGGCGAAGGCGGCGGCCGTGGAGTGGCTGGAGCGGCTCGACATCGGCATGTGCGCCCGCAAGCGTCCGCACGCCCTGCTCCAGTCGCAGCGCCAGCGCGTCGCCGTCGCCCGCGCCCTGGTCAGCACGCCCGCCGTACTCTTCGCCGACGAGCCCACGGCGCCGTTGTACGCCGCCGACCGCGCACAGGTCCTGCGCACGTTGACGACAGCGGCTCGCTCACACCGCATCACTGTCGTACTCGCCACCCTTGACGACGAGGTCGCGACCCTCGCCGACCGCACCGTCGTACTGGTCGACGGCCGCCGCGTGAGCGCCCTGCGACCGGCCGAGGCGGAAGGTCAGGCAGCGTGCTCGCTCTCCGTCTAGCCCGTGGCAGCCAGTTCCTGGTCCTGCTGCGCAGACTGCTCGTCGCCGCGGCGTCGGCGGGCGTCGGCTTCCTCCTGCTGTGCACGCTGGGCTGGGCCATGAATCACCCCGAGGGATCGCTGCTGCGCCTGCTGTGGTGCGTGCTCCCGCTCGCCGCCACGGTGCAGTTCGCCGTCGCCGTGGCCCGCACGGACCCCAGTACGCGGCCCCGTCCCGGTCTCTCGGCGGTCGGCCTCGGCCCGGCTCAGCTCACCGCGCTGGCCGCCGCCTCGACCACCCTGTCGTGCACGCTCGGCAGCGTGGTGGCGCTGTTGTTCTTCCTTCACCTGCGCGGTGACCTCACGGGGCTGCCGTTCGACGGCGCCGCGTCCGATCTCCTCGGCGCCGGACAGCCGTTGCCGCTGGCCGCCGCCCTCACGCTGCTCGCCGTCGTACCGGTCCTCGCCACCGTGGCCACCGGACTCGCCCTGCGTCCGCGAAGGACGGCACCGGTCGACGGCACCGATCCCGAGCGGCCCGCGACGCCCAAGCCCGCCCCGTCGGGGCTGCCTTGGGGTGTGGCTCTCACCGCGGCCGGGCTCGCCGTCGAGACGTACGCGAGCCGGGGCGGCTCGGGAGCGCCGCTGCCGCTGCCGGGACGATTCGAGGGCAGCCCGGCGGGTGTCCTGGCCGGCTGGTCGCTGACGGCGTTCGGCCTCGCCCTGGCGGGCCCCGGTATCGCGTACCTCTGCGGCCGGCTCCTGCAGATGCTGCGGCCCGGCGCGACCCGGCTGCTCGCGGGACGCGTCCTCATGGACGAGGCGGTACGGATCGGCCGCCCGCTGGGCGTGGTCTGCGCCGTGGTCGCCGGCGGGTTCGCCGCCGCGGCGCTGTACGGCCCCGGCGACCCGCGTCCGTTCGGACCGCTCACCGGCCTCGGCGCCACGCTGATCGTGGGCTGCACCGTCGCGACACTGCTGACGGCAGTCCTGGAGGCCAGACACGCTCGCACCGACACGACGGCGGCGCTGGTGCGGGTGGGCGCCCCCACGGGGCTCCTGCGCACTGCCGCCGCGCTGCGGGCGGGCGCGCTGCTCGCCGTCTTCGGGCCGCTGACGTGGGCGATCGCCGCACTCGCCGCCGTACCGCTCACCGGCTGAACCGGACCGCCTTCCCGGACCCCCGTTCCCCTCCCGTACGAGGGGCCTATCGTGTCCGCATGGCGTACGGCGAGGGACACGACGGACATGAAGCACAACAGGCGGCGGCGCAGGGCCCCCAGGGACCTTGGGAGCACCGGGCGGACGGCCTGGACCGCGAGATCGAGACCCTCGACGAATTCGACCAGGTGATCCTGGGCGGGACGCTCAGCGGCTTCCGCGTCCAGTCCGTCGACCTGACGGACCGTACGCTCGCGCTGCTGTCCACCGACGCCTCAGAGACCGTCTTCCTCGGCTGCCCGATGGCACCGGACGCCGCGGCGAAGATACGGGCGGACGGTGCCCTGGTCTTCCCTCCCGTCCCGCACCTCCCCTTCGACCCGTACCGGGGCCTGCTCTACTCGCCCGAGCAGCTTTTCGAGGGGCTGGACGCGGGCGGGTACGAGGCGACGCCGGACGCGCTCGCCTACGAGTGGTTCCAGCGCACCAAGGCCGACGGCGACATCCTCGCCTCGATGCTGAGGTCCGTCCACGACGACGCGATCTCGGACGCTCTGGACGAACTGCTCGTCGGCGCACGCGTCGTCGGCGTGATGGGCGGCCACGCCATGGCACGGGGCACCGACGCGTACGCGGGGGCGGCGCGTCTCGGCCGCGACCTGGCCCGTACGGGGCTGACGGTCGCGACCGGCGGCGGCCCCGGCGCCATGGAAGCGGCCAACCTCGGCGCGTACGCCGCCCCGCATCCCGACGAGATGCTGGACGAGGCCCTCGAAATCCTCGCCAAGACACCGTCGTTCAGCCCGTCGATCTCCGAGTGGGCACGCGCCGCTTTCGAGATACGGGGCCGCTGGCCCGGGGGCGACGGCTCCGTGGGCATCCCCACCTGGTTCTACGGCCACGAACCGCCGAACGCCTTCGCCGGCCACATCGCGAAGTACTTCGCCAACGCGACCCGCGAGGACGGCCTGCTCGCCCGCTGCAACGCCGGTGTCATCTTCCTGCCCGGCGCCGCGGGCACCGTCCAGGAAGTCTTCGACAACGCGACGCCGAACTACTACGAGTCGCGTGGCGAGCCGACGCCCATGGTCCTGGTCGACCGCGCGCACTGGACGCAGCGGCTGCCTGCCTGGCCGCTGCTCACGTCGTTGGCCCGGGAGCGCTCGATGGAGTCGCGCATCGCGCTCGTCGACTCGGTGACCGAGGCTCCCGAGGCCCTGGCCCGGCTCTCGGGCTGACCGACCTGGCGTACCTGCCGGGTGGCGCCTCGTCAGTCCGCCCCGTTGTCGCCCGTCGGAGCCGTGCTCTCTTCGGCGTCGGCCGGCCCCGGCTCTCTTTCGTCCAGGACCACCACGTCCTCGGCAGCGAAGGAGACCCCCACCGTCGCGCCCTCGTCGGGCACGTCACGCAGGCCGCACGCCGCCTCCAACTCCGGCCCGTCCGTGGGGCGTAGCAGGACGGCGACGTGGCTGCCGCGGAAGGTTCGCGCCCCGACGGTGCAGCGAAGTCCGTCCTCGGAGGCGTCGAGCCGGACCCCCGCAGGACGTACCAGAAGCGTGCGGGGGCCCTGGGGCGAGCCGGCGGGCACCGGGATCCTGCCCCAGGGCGTATCGGCGGCGTCGCCGCGCACCGTGGCCGGCACGACGTTGTCGAAGCCCAGGAAGCGCGCCACGAAGGCGGAGGCGGGGCGCTGCCAGACCTCCACCGGTGTGCCGGTCTGGACGACGCGTCCGTCGCGCATCACCACGACCCGGTCGGCGAGCGCGAATGCCTCGCCCTGGTCGTGTGTGACAGCCAGCACCGTCGTGCCCAACTGCGCGAACACGCCGCGCAGTTCCACGACCAGGCGCTCGCGCAGACTGCGGTCGAGCTGGCCGAGCGGTTCGTCGAGCATGAGCAACCGGGGCCGGGGGGCGAGCGCCCGCGCCAGTGCCACACGCTGTTGCTCGCCGCCGGACAGCGCGGCGACGGCGCGGTGCTCGGCGCCCGGCAGGCCGACGAGGTCGAGCAACTCGGAGACACGTCGCCGCTGTTCAGCGCGCGGTTCGCCGCGCATGCGCAGTCCGAAGGCGACGTTGCCACCGACGTCACGCTGCGGAAAGAGCTGGTGGTCCTGGAACATCAGTCCGATGCCGCGACGGTGCACCGGTACACCCGCCTGGTCGGTGCCCTCCAGCAACACCCGCCCGGAGTCCGGCGGCTGGAGGCCGGCGACAACGCGCAGCAAGGTGGATTTGCCGCTGCCGCTCGGTCCCAGCACGCAGACGATCTCGTGCGCGGCCATCTCCAGATCCACCGCGTCGAGCGCCGTACGCCGCCCGAACCGTACGGTCACGTCCTCAAGAGCGAACAGGGCCATCAGAACTCTCCTGAACGATCGGTACGGATACGTTCGAGCGCCAGCAGCGATACGGCGCACACCACCATCAGCACCGTGCTCAGAGCCATCGCCTGCCCGTAGTTGAGATCACCGGGCCGCCCCAGCAGCCGTGCGACGGCGACCGGCAGTGTCGGCCGGTCCGGTCGCGCGATGAAGACCGTGGCACCGAACTCGCCCAGCGAGACGGCGAAGGCGAATCCGGCGGCCACCAGCACCGCTCGCCGCACCATGGGCAGATCCACCTCCCGCCAGACACGCAACGGCGACGCGCCGAGCACGGCGGCGGCCTCGCGCAACCGCCCGTCCACGGCACGCAGTACGGGAAGCATGATCCGTACGACGAAGGGGACCCCCACCAACGCCTGGGCGAGGGGCACCAGGATCCACGACGCCCGCAGGTCCAGAGGCGGCTTGTCCAGCGTGATCAGGAACCCGAAGCCGACAGTCACCGCGGAGACGCCCAACGGAAGCATCAGAAGAGCGTCGAAGCCCCGTACGAGGCGCCCCGCCCTGCGGGTGAGCGCGGCGGCCGCCAGCCCACCCACGACCAGAGCGATGACCGTGGCCACCAGGGCGTAGCGCAGGGAGTTCCAGACCGCTTCCAGCGGCGGAACGAGGAACGTGCCGCCGCTCGCCTCCACCGAACGGAGCGCCCGGTAGTAGTCGAAGCCGTACCCGGCGGGGCCGTCGAGCGACCGCTCGACCAGCACGCCGAGGGGCAGCAGGATCAGAAGCAGGACGGTGCCGAGCACCCCGGCGAGCAGCACCCACTGGCCGGCTCCGCGCGGCCTGCGCGCCGTCTGCGCGGGATCGACCAGTTTCAGGACGGTCTCCCGCCTCCGTACGGTCCAGGCGTGCAGCGCCAGGACCCCGCCGACGGCGGCGAACTGCACCATCGTCAGAACGGCGGCCGTGGGCAGATCGAGCAACTGCGCGGTCTGCCGGTAGATCTCCACCTCCAGCGTGGAGTAGGCCGGACCGCCCAGGATCTGGACGATGCCGAAGGAAGTGAAGGTGAAGAGGAAGACCATCAGCGCCGCGGCGGCGACGGCGGGGCCGAGCGCGGGCACCGTGACACGCCACCACGCCGCGAGGCGCCCGGCACCGAGCACCCGCGCGGCCTCCTCCTGCCGTGGGTCGAGCTGGGCCCAGAGACCACCCACGGTGCGGACGACCACCGCGTAGTTGAAGAAGACATGCGCCAGGAGGATCGCCCATACCGTCGTGTCCGCCCGCACGCCCCACAGTTCGTCGAGGAGCCCGCCGCGCCCCAACAGCGCCAGGAAAGCCGTGCCGACAACGACGGTCGGCAGGACGAACGGCACGGTCACGACGGCGCGCAGCACCTGCTTGCCGGGGAACTCGAAGCGTGCGAAGACGTACGCGCCGGGGAGCGCGATCAGCAGGGTGAGGGCGGTGGAGAGCGCGGCCTGCCACGTGGTGAACCAGAGCACCTGCCCGATGTCGGGCCGGCTCAGTACGTCGCCGAACCTGCCCCAGTGCCAGGATCCGTCCGCCTTCAGCCCGCGGCCGACGATCGCGGCGACGGGGTAGGCGAAGAAGACCGCGAAGAAGGCGACGGGCACGGCCATGAGGCAGAGCCGTACGGCGCTCCCCCGGCGCCGTACGACGCGCGCCGCGCGTCCCGCTCCCCGGCCCCGGCCCCGGCCCCGTCGTCGGACGACGGAGCCGGCGGCGGCAGCCTTTCGCGGGGGCCTCTCGCCCTTCCGGGCGGCCTCCGCGCCTACTTGACGACGAGTGAAGACCACGACTGGATCCACTCGTCACGGTTCTTGGCTATCTTCTCCGGGGCCACGGTCTCCGGGTTGTCGACGACGGCGCCGTGGTCGGTGAAGAGGGCGGGCAACTTCGCACCGTCGACGACCGGGTTCACGAACATGTTGAGCGGCATGTCCTCCTGGAAGGTCTTGCTCACCAGGAAGTCCAGCAGGGCCTTGCCGCCCGCCTCGTTCTTCGCCCCCTGGAGCAGGCCGGCGAACTCGATCTGGCGGAAGCAGGTGCCCGCGGCGACGCCGGTCGGCGCCTCCTTGGGCTGCGGGTCGGCGTACAGGACCTCGACGGGCGGGCTCGACGCGTACGAGACGACGAGCGGACGCTCCGCCTTCGCCTTCTTGCCCCCCGCCGAACCGGAGAATTCCTCGTTGTACGCCTGTTCCCAGCTGTCGACGACCTGGACGCCGTTGGCCTTGAGCTTCTTCCAGTAGCCCTGCCAGCCGTCGTCCCCGTACGCGGCGACGGTGCCGAGGAGGAAACCGAGGCCCGGTGAGGACTGCTCGGCGTTCTCGACGACGAGGAGATCCTTGTAGGCGGGCTTCGTCAGGTCGGCGAAGGACTCGGGCGGGGCCAGTTTCTTGTCGGTGAAGTACTTCTTGTCGTAGTTGACGCAGATGTCGCCGGTGTCGACGGGGGTGACACGGTGCTTGGCATCGTCGAGGCGTACGTCGGCGCGGACCTGGTCGAGGCCCTTCGCCTCGTACGGCGTGAACAGACCGTTGTCGAGAGCGCGGGAGAGCAGGGTGTTGTCGACGCCGAAGAAGACGTCGCCCTGCGGCGAACCCTTGGTGAGGATCTCCTTGTTGAGCGCCGCACCCGCCTCGCCGCTCTTGAGCACCTTGACGGTGTAGCCCGTCTGCTCGGTGAACTCCTTCAGTACGGAGTCCGAGGCGGCGAACGAGTCGTGGGCGACGAGCGTCACGCTCTTGGACTTCGCGCCGTCCGACGCGGTGGAGTCCTCGGACCCGCCGCCGCACGCGGCGAGCGTGGAGACTCCCAGCGCGGCGGCGACGGCGCCGACCGCCATCTTCTTCGTGGTACGCACTGAATTCCTCCTGGGGTGTCCAGGAGAAGACGCGGCCCTGCCCCGCGCCGGCGAACCGGAGCAGGGCAGGGCGCAACAGCTTGAGTGATGACCGAACTTCCTACCCAGAATGACCTGGGCAAGGTTCAGAGGGTCTGCGACCGTGAGGCTCTTCTCGGGCCTCTGCCGCACTCTCAGCGCTGTGGCGCTCCCCTGTCGGAATATGTAATTCGTTCGAACCCCAGCGTACATGGGCCCCGACGGGGCCCTTCGCCGCGCTCAGCGCTCCGTCGCCGCCAGCTGACCGCACGCCCCGTCGATCTCCTGGCCTCGGGTGTCGCGCACCGTCACGGGCACCCCATGGGACGCGATGGCCTCCACGAATGCCTTCTCGTCCTCGGGGCGGGAAGCCGTCCACTTGGAGCCGGGCGTCGGGTTGAGCGGGATCAGATTGACGTGCACCCGCTTGCCCTTGAGCAGCCGTCCCAACAGATCGCCCCGCCACGCCTGGTCGTTGATGTCGCGGATCATGGCGTACTCGATGGAGATCCGGCGACCCGACTTTTCGGCGTACTCCCAGGCGGCGTCCAGCACCTCCCGCACCTTCCAACGGGTGTTGACCGGCACGAGGGTGTCACGCAGTTCGTCGTCGGGCGCGTGAAGCGAGACGGCGAGGCGGCACTTGAAGCCTTCGTCGGCGAATCGCAGCATCGCGGGCACCAGGCCCACCGTCGAGACGGTGATGCCGCGCTGCGAGAGGCCGAGACCGTCCGGCTCCGGGTCGGTCAGCCGACGGATCGACCCGACGACGCGGCGGTAATTGGCGAGTGGTTCGCCCATGCCCATGAAGACGATGTTGGACAGCCGGGCGGGGCCGCCGGGGACCTCGCCGTCGCGCAGCGCGCGCATACCGTCCACGATCTGGTGCACGATCTCGGCCGTGGACAGGTTGCGGTCGAGCCCCGCCTGCCCCGTGGCGCAGAACGGGCAGTTCATGCCGCAGCCGGCCTGCGAGGAGATGCACATGGTGACCCGGTCCGGATAGCGCATCAAAACGGACTCGACGAGCGTGCCGTCGTGCAGCCGCCACAGCGTCTTACGGGTGGTGTCGTCGTCACAGGAGATGTGCCGGACCACGGACATCAGGTCGGGCAGCAGCTCCGTGGCGAGCTTCTCGCGCGCGGCGGCCGGAATGTCCGTCCACTCGGCGGGGTCGTGCGCGAACCGCGCGAAGTAGTGCTGCGACAGTTGCTTGGCGCGAAACGCCTTCTCGCCGAGCGCCGCCACGGCCTCGCGACGTTCCTCCGGCGTGAGGTCGGCCAGGTGCCTCGGCGGCTTCTTGGCGCCACGGGGCGCGACAAACGTGAGCTCTCCGGGATTGGGCGGTGCCATGAGCTGTTTTCTCCTCGGTACGACGAGGCCGGTGTTCCCCGCCGGCTGCGGGAGGGACATGGGCACACTGCCGGTGCCAGGAGACCTCATGTGACGGGCCCCGCGACCGCGGAGCGCAGTAAGGCCCGCCGTACGGGACGGCGGGCCTTACCAGGGTAACCGGTACGGATACGGCTCAGCCCGAGCCGACGAACACCACCAGCAGCAGCCACACCACCGGGGCCGTCGGCAGGAGCGAGTCGAGGCGGTCCATGATGCCGCCGTGACCGGGCAGCAGCGTGCCCATGTCCTTGATGCCGAGATCCCGCTTGATCATCGACTCGCCCAGGTCACCGAGCGTGGCACTGGCCGCGACGGCGAGACCGAGCAGCAGTCCCTGCCACCAGGTGCCGTCGTCGACGAGGAACTGCATGCACAGCGCGCCGGCCACCATGGCGAATCCCAGGGCGCCGAACAGGCCCTCACGGGTCTTGCCGGGGCTGATGCGCGGCGCCAGCTTGTGGCTGCCGAAGCGCCAGCCGATCGCGTACGCACCGGTGTCGCTGACGATGGTCAGCACCAGGAAGGTGAGCACACGCTGCGCGCCGTCGTCCGCCGTGAGCATCATGGCGACGAACGTCGCCAGGAAGGGCACGTAGAACGTCGCGAAGACGCCCGCCGTCACGTCCTTGAGATAGCCCTCCGGCGGCTCCGTCATGCGCCAGGCGAGCACGGCGAGTGCGGTGAGGGCCGTGGCGACCCAGGCGCCTTCGGCGCCCCGTACGTACCCGGCGACGACCATCGCGGCGCCACCGACAGCGAGCGGGACGAGGGGCGCCTTGATGCCCTTCTTCTCGTCGAGCCGGGAGGTCAACTCCCACAGACCGACGACAACCGCGACCACTATGACGCCGATGAAGACGGCCTTCACGATGAAGAGCGACGCCACGATCACCGCGCCGAGCCCCACACCTACCCCTATGGCCGCGCGGAGGTCGCGGCCTGCCCGCTTCTTCGGCGGAGGTGGCGGAGGGGCGGACATGGGCTCCTGCGGCGTTTCGTCACGGAACAGGGGGCCGCCCGGCCGAGCAGCCCCCCGGTCGTCATCCTGGGCCCCGCCGCTCGCGGGTACGTCGGGCACGATGGGCATGGGCCGAGTCTGCTGTGCGTCAAGCTCATCGTATGCGGGACCCGCCGGGGCAGCCCCCTGGTCAGGCGGTCCCCAGTAGCCGGCGGTCGGCGGGGCCCCCCAGGAAGAGTCGTTCATCAGACCTCGAGCAGCTCGGCTTCCTTGTGCTTGAGCAGCTCGTCGACCTGGGCGACGTACTTCGCCGTCGTGTCGTCGAGCTCTTTCTCGGCGCGGCGCCCCTCGTCCTCGCCGACCTCGCCGTCCTTGATCAGCTTGTCGATCGTCTCCTTGGCCTTGCGGCGCACGGAGCGGATCGAGATCTTCGAGTCCTCCGCCTTGGTCTTGGCGACCTTGATGTACTCCTTGCGGCGGTCCTGCGTGAGCTCGGGGAACACCACCCGGATGATGTTTCCGTCGTTGCTCGGGTTCACTCCGAGGTCCGAGTCACGGATGGCCTGCTCGATGTTGCGCAGCGCGCTCTTGTCGAACGGGGTCACCACCGCCATGCGCGGCTCGGGCACCGAGAACGAGGCCAGCTGGTTGATCGGGGTCAGGGCACCGTAGTAGTCCGCCACGATCTTGTTGAACATCGCCGGGTGCGCACGACCGGTGCGGATCGCGGCGAAGTCGTCCTTGGCGACCAGGACGGCCTTCTCCATCTTCTCCTCTGCTTCGAGGAGGGTCTCTTCGATCACCACTTGCTCCTGCGTGTCTTGAGTGGGCCCGGTGTGCTTACAGGGCCGGCGGAACCTGCGTCGCGTCTTCTTCCTGCACGGTGTCCGACCGGCAGGGCTTTGTCCATCCCCGTGCGGGGCAGCCCGAGTTCAGGCCCGGGTGCCCCGGTCGCTCACGAGCGTGCCGATCTTCTCACCCTTGACGGCGCGCGCGATATTGCCCTCCGTGAGGAGTTCGAAGACAAGGATCGGCAGCGCGTTGTCGCGGCAGAGAGTGACCGCCGTGGCGTCGGCGACCTTGAGGTTGCGGGTGATCACCTCGCCGTACTCCAGCGCGTCGAACTTCACCGCGTCGGGGTTGGTCTTGGGGTCGGAGTCGTAGACCCCGTCCACGCCGTTCTTGCCCATCAGCAGCGCTTCGGCGTCGATCTCCAGGGCGCGCTGGGCGGCGGTGGTGTCGGTGGAGAAGTACGGCATCCCCATGCCGGCGCCGAAGATGACGACGCGGCCCTTCTCCAGGTGCCGTACGGCGCGCAGCGGGATGTACGGCTCGGCGACCTGCCCCATGGTGATGGCGGTCTGGACGCGGGAGTCGATGCCTTCCTTCTCCAGGAAGTCCTGGAGAGCCAGGCAGTTCATGACCGTACCGAGCATGCCCATGTAGTCGGAGCGGGCCCGGTCCATGCCGCGCTGCTGCAGTTCGGCGCCGCGGAAGAAGTTGCCTCCGCCGATGACGATGGCGATCTGCGCCCCGTCCCGTACGACGGCGGCGATCTCGCGGGCGATGGCGTGTACGACGTCCGGGTCGACGCCGAGCGCTCCCCCGCCGGCGAACGCCTCACCGGACAGTTTCAGCATGAAGCGCCCGGCCTTCTTGCCGGGGTCGCTGTTGTCGTCGGTGGACTGGGTGGCGTCCGCGCCCTTGTTCATGGGGATCTCCTCGTGCACATACGAAGAAGGCCATTGCCGGTGGGTCTGTGTCCCTAGCGGCAATGGCCTCCTCGTCAGATCTGCGGCCCTCCGGCGCGTGTTCGGCCGGCGGCTGCAGTAGACCCTAGCGGGGTCCACCGTCGATCGCGTACGACTGCGCTGCCCCGGGTGCTCGGCCCCGGGACGGTGTCCGGAACGTCAGGCGCCGACGCGGATGCGCGCGAAGCGCTTCAGCGTGACACCGGCCTCGTCCAGGATCTTCTTGACGGACTTCTTGTTGTCCTTCGCGAACGGCTGGTCGAGGAGGGTGACCTCCTTGAAGAAGCCGTTGACACGACCCTCGACGATCTTGGGCAGCGCGGCTTCGGGCTTGCCCTCCTCGCGAGAGGTGGCCTCGGCGACGCGGCGCTCGTTCTCGACGACGTCGGCCGGAACGTCCTCACGGGTGAGGTACTTCGGCGCGAAGGCGGCGATGTGCTGGGCGACGTCCTTGGCGACCGTGGCGGCCGTGGCGTCGTCGGCGCTGCCCTTGTCCAGCTCGACCAGGACGCCGACCTGCGGCGGGAGGTCGGGCATGGTGCGGTGCATGTACGTGCCGACGAAGCTGCTGTCACCCTGGAACTGGGCGAAGCGGTCCAGGACGATCTTCTCGCCGAGGTTGGCGTTGGCCTCGTCGACGAATGCCTGGACGGTCTTGCCGGGCTCGATCTCGGAGGCGCGCAGCACGTCGATGTCGGCGGGGCCGGTCGCGGCCACGTGCGCCGCGAGCGCGTTGGCGGCGGCCAGGAACTTGTCACCCTTGGCGACGAAGTCCGTCTCGCACTTCAGCTCCAGCAGAACGCCGGAGGTGTTGTCGTCGGAGACGAGGGAGACGACAGCGCCGTTCTCCGCGCTGCGGCTCTCGCGCTTGGCGACGCCCTTCTGACCCTTGACGCGGAGTACCTCGACGGCCTTGTCGACATCGCCGTCGGCCTCGACCAAGGCCTTCTTGCAGTCCATCATGCCGGCGCCGGTGAGCTCGCGGAGCTTCTTGACGTCAGCGGCGGTGTAGTTCGCCATGTCTGTGAATCTCTCTCGGAAGTCGAAGATCTACGGGTGGACGGCGGGGGCCCGTGGCCCCCGCCGTCAGCAACCGAACCTTTGAGGTCAGGCCTTGTCGGCGTCCGCGGCCGGAGCCTCGGCAGCCGGAGCCTCGGTGACCTCGGCGGCGGGGGCCTCGACCGGAGCGGCGGCCTCCTCGGCCTGCTCCGCGTCGGCGACCTTCTCCGTCTCGGCGGAGGTCTGGACGTCGGCAGGCGCGTCGGCGTCGTCGGCGGGCTTCTCGCCGTCGGCCTTCTTGTCGCCTTCGAGGAGGTCGCGCTCCCACTCGGCGAGGGGTTCGCCGGCGGCCTTCTCGCCCGGCTTGGAGTCGCCGGTGGCGGCGCCGGAGCGGGCGATGAGGCCCTCGGCGACGGCGTCGGCGATCACGCGGGTGAGCAGGGTGACGGAGCGGATCGCGTCGTCGTTGCCCGGGATCTTGTAGTCGACCTCGTCGGGGTCGCAGTTGGTGTCGAGGATCGCGACGACCGGGATGTGGAGCTTGCGCGCCTCACCGACGGCGATGTGCTCCTTCTTGGTGTCGACGATCCAGACGGCGCTGGGCACCTTCTGCATTTCGCGGATACCACCGAGGGTCTTCTCCAGCTTGGCCTTCTCGCGCGAGAGGACCAGGAGCTCCTTCTTGGTGAGGCCGGAGGCGGCCACGTCCTCGAAGTCGATCTGCTCAAGCTCCTTGAGACGCTGAAGGCGCTTGTAGACGGTGGAGAAGTTGGTGAGCATGCCGCCCAGCCAGCGCTGGTTGACATACGGCATGCCGACGCGCGTCGCCTGCTCGGCGATGGCTTCCTGCGCCTGCTTCTTCGTACCGACGAACATGATGGAGCCGCCGTGGGCGACGGTCTCCTTGACGAACTCGTAGGCGCGGTCGATGTACGACAGCGACTGGAGCAGGTCGATGATGTAGATGCCGTTGCGCTCCGTGAAGATGAAACGCTTCATCTTCGGGTTCCAGCGGCGGGTCTGGTGACCGAAGTGGACGCCGCTTTCCAGCAGCTCCCGCATCGTGACGACGGCCATGGCCGTACTCCTTGAGGTACTCGGTTGTCGCGTCCGCCGGACGGCGGTCGCGCCTGACGCCCCGGAACGCTTTGCCACTAGGGACCGAGAAGCGTGGACGCCGGCGAAGAGGTCGGCGGCGGGGCGTGCGAAGTCGATCCGGTGACCCGGATCGCCACAGGAAGTGTACGGGACCCGCACAGTGCCCGGCGACGGAGTGCGAGGGTGACGGAGTTATACACAATGGGCCGGTTATCCACAGAATCCGAGCATGATCCACATGGATTCGCCGACTGCGGCAGCGTGAACGACATGATCACTGTCCACGAACTGCTCATTCACGCCTCCGCCCGACCCGGCCGTCGTGGTCGGCTGGGGGTCATCTCTCTGTGCGTCTCCGCCGGGGTGGCCGTGCTCGCGGGGGTGGTGGCGGCCGTCCTGTTCGGCCCCGCACCCGAAGCGCGGGCCGCGGACAGCGAGGAGGCGAGCACGGGCGCGGGTGCCAACTCCGAGGCCCCTTCCGCCACTCCGGGCGGCGGCACCGGCGCCGCCGCCGATCCCTCCGCAGCCGCCGATACCCCCATGGGCGCCCGGCCCGGGATCGGCGTCGAGACCGGCGCGGATGCCGACGGCGTCAGCGGCGACCGGGCCTGGCCGGTGGGGGCGCGGCCGACCGTTCTACGAGGGTGGGATCCGCCCGCATCGCCGTACGGCCCCGGCCATCGGGGCGTCGATCTCGCCGCGGCTCCGGGCACTCTCGTCCGCGCCGCCGCTCCCGGCCGGGTGTCCTTCACCGGAATGGTGGCGGGCCGCGGCGTCCTCTCGATCACGCTGACCGGCACGGGGCAGCCACCGCTGCGCACCACCTACGAACCGGTGACCGCGGTCGTCGCCGAAGGCGACGAGGTGACGGCGGGCCAGGTCGTCGCCGTCCTCGGACCGGGACCGTTCCACTGCGCCGGTGGATGTCTGCACTGGGGTCTGCTGCGGGGCGGGACCTATCTCGACCCGTTGTCCCTGCTGCCCGACGACCTGCTCGACCGCGGCCCGGCCCGTCTGCTGCCCGTGTTCGGGGTCCCCGAGCCGGCCGCCACGGAAGCGCCGTCCGGACCGCCGCCGCCCCTCACGCCGGACGAAGTCGCGATCATGGCCGAGGAGACCGCCGCGGCGGGTGACGCCTTGCATGCCGCGGCCCTGCTCGCGGCGGCCGCGTGGGTGCGGCAGCGGAGCCGTACGGGGGTCAGTTACCGCGTACGCCTCGGAGCACCATGGACACCGCCGCCTCGGCGATCACCACGGGGTCCTCGGCCGCGCCCAACTCGATCCGCCGCACCGCGGCGTCCACAACGCCCTGGAGCAGCATCGCGGCCAGCCTCGGCTGCTCGTGGCCCAGTTCCGAGAGGGCATCGACGATCATCGCGATGAGCCCGCCGTGCGCCGCCCGGATCTTCTCGCGGGCCCCCGCGTCGAGCTCGCTCGCGGAGATGGCGACCACCGCGCGGTGACGACGGTCGCCGACAAGGCCCAACTGCCTGCGTACGTAGGCTTCGACCTTGGCCTCGGGGGTCGTCGCCTCCGCCATGGCGGAGGCGATCTCGGCTGCCCAGACAGGGAAGTCGACGGCGCAGAGCTCTTCGACGACGGCCGCACGCGAGCGGAAGTACTCGTAGACCGACGACCTGGCGAGCCCCGTGCGCTCGGCGAGGGCGGGGAAGGTCAGCGCCTCCGTGCCGCCTTCGGACAGGAGGGAGCGTGCGGCGTCCAGCAGGGCGCCGCGCTGCATGGTCCGGTGCTCGGCCACGGAGGCCGCTCGAATCCTGGGCACATGCCCACTGTACGGCGGACACCGCCCGCGCAGGTGGGGCAGTGACGATTCAGCGTCCCGCGTCGGCGAGTTTCGCGCGGAGCTGGAGCACGGATTTCGTGTGGATCTGGCTGACGCGGCTCTCGGTGACACCGAGGACGTTGCCGATCTCCGCCAGCGTGAGCCCCTCGTAGTAGTAGAGGGTGACCACGGTCTTCTCGCGTTCGGGAAGGGTGTTGATGGCGCGGGCGAGCAGTCGGCGCAGCTCGCGGTCCTCGGCGACCTCGACGGGGTTGTCGGCCGCCGTGTCCTCCAGCGTGTCCATCAGACTGAGCCGGTCGCCGCCTTCGCCGCCGACATGCAGCAGTTCCTCCAGCGCCACGACGTTCGCCAGCGACAACTGGCTGAAGACGGCGTGCAGTTCCTCGACGGCGATGCCCATCTCGGCGGCCACCTCGGTCTCCGACGGGGTACGCCGCAGCTGCGCCTCCAGCGTCGCGTACGCCCGCTCGACGGCCCTGGCCTTCTGTCGTACGGAGCGCGGGATCCAGTCCAGCGCACGCAGTTCGTCGATCATCGCGCCGCGGATGCGTGTGATGGCGTAGGTCTCGAACTTGATCGACCGCTCGATGTCGAACTTCTCGATCGCGTCGATGAGCCCGAAGACTCCGGAGGAGACGAAATCCGCCTGTTCGACGTTGGACGGCAGTCCCACACTCACCCGGCCGGCGACGTACTTCACCAGCGGCGAGTAGTGCAGGATCAACTGCTCGCGCAGCCGCTCGTTACCCGTGGTCTTGTACGACCGCCACAAGGTGTCGAGCGCCGTGGGGGCGGAGGGTCGCACTTCGCCGCGGGCCGCGGGGGGCGCCACGGGGGGCGCCGCCGCACGGTCGGACCCGGAGGTGTGCTGGGGCATGCGTTGCCTTGAGCCGTTCTGCCGTGAAGTGAGGGGAGGTACGTCTGGGCCGGATTCCTGGTGAGCGTAGCGTGACACCGCGGTCGCGGTGCGCGAGGAGCTGGGGCCGGGGCCTGTCCGGACAGGCGCTGTCGGCCGTCGCCGAGATTCCGCGATCCGGCGCCGACACCGCGCGTATCGGCCCCTGTCGCGCCGCCGGAAGAACTGCGATGGTCATCTGCCTCACCTTTTCACCCGAATGCCCCAGGTCAAGGACCGGCTCGCCGCGTACCGCCGTCGTGTGTCGGCCGCGGCGTCAACTGCCAGCCTTCACGCTGCCGTTCGACGAACCCGAGGGAGTGAAGTTCGTACAGCTTGCCGAGAGCCTCGTCGGCAGTCGTCGCGACCTCCCGGGCGATGTCCCGCCCGCCGAGGGCGCCTCGGGCGGGCAGCGCGTCAAGGATCCGTCTGCCGAGGGGATCGAGCAGGTCCCTCGCCAGAACGGGCCCGCGCCTGGCGGGTGCGAGGTCACCCATGTCCCCCACCAGCTCGGCCACTTCGGCGGCGTCCGTGACCAGCACGCCTTCGCCCCGCAGCAGTTCGTGCACCCCGGCGGAGAGCCCGCTCGTCGCCGGACCCGGCACTCCCATGGTGAACCGCCCGAGCCGCTGGGCACCGCGTGCGGTGACCAGTGAGCCACTGCGGTACTCGGCCTCCACCACGACCGTTCCCCGGGTGAGTGCCGCGATCACGCGGTTGCGCAGGACGAATCTGCTGCGGGTCGGATGATCACCGGGCGCCAGCTCCCCCACCACCAGCCCCTGTTCGGCGATGCGCCGCACCAGTTCCGCGTGTCCGGGTGGGTAGACCACGTCGACGCCGCAGGCCAGGACCGCGACGGTCGCGCCGTCGGAGGCCAGGGCTCCCCGGTGGGCGGCTCCGTCGATTCCGTACGCCGCGCCCGACGTCACCACCCAGCCCCGCTCGGCCAGTCCCGATGCGATGCTCGCCGCCATGTGCGCGCCGTACGGCGTGCAGGCCCTGGCTCCGACGACGGCGACGGAGCGCAGGGCCCAGAGCCTCAGGTCGGGCCTGCCGCGCACCCACAGCCCGATGGGGCGTGACGTACCCAGGTCGTCGAGCTGAGTGGGCCACTCCTGGTCGCCGGGGCAGACGAACCGGCCGCCGATCCCGGCAACGACCGACAGATCACGCTCGGGGTCGGTCGCCGCCGCACGTGCCCGAAGGCCGCGGATGCGGCGTGGACCGATCTCGCCCAAGCGCTCGTCGTCGGCTCCCTCGGGGGAGGTGAGCAGTTCCATCAGCCCCCGGGCGCCGTACTTACGCAGCCATCGCCCGCCGTTCTCGTCGCCCGGCTCGATCACGCGGGTCAGGGCGGCCCGCGCCAGTCGCTCGTCGACGCCGATCTCCGTCGTCATGAGACACCGCCGGTCGCGACCCCGGCGCCCCGCGCGATGCCGGTGCGCAGTTCCAGCGCCACAGCGACGTCCCGTCCGTCGGGTCGATCGCGTCCGGCGAGGTCCGCGACCGTCCAGGCGACCCGCAGGACCCGGTCCAGGCCGCGGGCCGTCAGGAGTCCCCGTTCGAGATCCCGCTCGGCGGCGTCGAGCGCCCCAGGGGTGGTGAGCCACCGCGTACGCAGTTCGTGACCGGGCACCTCGCTGTTGACCGTCCACGGCGTCCCCGCCAGCCGCTCCGCCGACCTCAGCCGGGCCTCTCTGATCCGCTCGGCGACGACAGCCGTGGTCTCACCCCGGCCGCCCCGGCCCATGAGATCGGCACGGTGCACCGGCTGCACCGCCACCCGCAGATCGACCCGGTCGAGCAGAGGACCGGACAGCCGCGACTGGTAGCGACGGATCGCGGAGGGCGGGCACTCGCACCCGGCGCCGTGCAGGGTGTGCCGCCCACAGGGGCACGGATTGGCGGCAAGAACCATCAGGAAACGGGCGGGCAGCCGTACGACTCCGGCGCTGCGCGCGATGACCACCTGCCCCGATTCAAGGGGCTGGCGCAGCGCGTCGAGAGCCTTGCCCGAGAATTCGGGCGCCTCGTCCAGAAAGAGCACACCTTTGTGTGCCAGGGACACCGCCCCCGGTCTCGCCAGCCCGTTGCCGCCTCCGACAAGGGACTGCATGGTCGCCGAGTGATGCGGGGCGCAGTAGGGCGCCGTGCGTACGAGTGGTTCGCCCGGCGGCAGGATCCCGGCGACCGAGTGCACCGCCGTGACCTCAACGGACTCCTGTCTCGTCAGTGGCGGCAGCAGTGCCGGCAGTCGCTCGGCCAGCATCGTCTTGCCCGCTCCGGGCGGTCCCTGCAGCAGCAGGTGGTGGCCACCCGCCGCCGCGACCTCCAGGGCCGTACGCGCTCCCTGCTGTCCCGCCACGTCGGCGAGGTCAGGGCAGTGCGCGTCCCGCTGCCCGAAGCCCGGCGCCAGGCCCGTCCCCACTCCGGCGCCGGGGACCATCAGACCGGCAAGCATCGGATCGGGGCGACCCTCCTCGGTCACGGTCGGCTCCTCGGGCACCGGATCGCCGGTCAGCACCGCGATGAGCTGGCGCAGGCTCCGTACGCCGAGCACGGACACTCCCGGAACCAGCGACGCCTCGCCCGCTGTCTGCTCCGGCACCACCACCTGCTTGTAACCGGCCTCGGCCGCCGCGAGGACGGCCGGGAGGATGCCCCGTACCGGACGGACCCGGCCGTCGAGCCCCAGCTCCCCGATCAGCACCAGGTCGGCGATGGCCCGCGGCTCGATACGCTCGGCCGCCCCCAGGACGGCGACCGCGACGGCGAGATCGAAACCTGATCCGCTCTTGGGTACGGAGGCCGGGCTGAGCCCTACTGTGAGCTTCTTCTGCGGCCATTCGGCGCCGGAGTTCACGACGGCCGCCCTGACCCTGTCCCGGCTCTCCGAGAGGCTCTTGTCGGGCAGCCCGACCAGGGTGAAAGCCGCCACACCGGGTTCGAGATCCGCCTGGACCTCCACCACCACGCCCTCGACGCCCACCAGCGCCACCGAGCACGCACGCGCGAATCCCATCAGGCCACCCCTCGGGCGTGCTCGACCACGGGAGCGCCGCGTCTGGGAAGCACCACTCCGATCAGGTCGATACGCACCCCGCCCGGGGGTGGTCCGCCGCACGCCTCCAGCCAGCAGGCGGCGAGGCGCCTCAGCCGGTCGACCTTCACCGGCGTGACCGCGGCCATCGGATGCTCGAAAGAGCCTTCCCTGCGGGTCTTCACCTCACAGACGACGAGCACGTCCCCGTCGCGGGCGACGATGTCGATCTCGCCCGTCCTGCCACACCGCCAGTTGCGGTCCAGCACGGTCATCCCCGCCGCCGCCAGCCGCCGCGCGGCCAGCCCTTCGCCGTACCGCCCGAGTGCCCCTGTCGCGTTCATGTCGGCACCACCTCCGGCACCGACTCTGAGGCGAAAACCCGCAGCGAGTGGATCTTGGTGGACAACTCACCTGTTGTGGATAACTCCGTCACCCACCAGCGCCCCTGGAGTCACACGCGCCTCAGGGGCCACCGCAACCCCGACACCCCCAGGCTCCACCCACACCGCCCCAACCGCCCCCACCACTCGCAGGGCCCTCACCACCCGCAGCGAGCGCTCAGCCACCACTCACCCGCTTCAGCCGCCCGGCAGCTCCAAGTCGCTCTTGTTCAGCTCCTCGATATTCACGTCCTTGAACGTGAGCACCCTCACCTGCTTGACGAACCTGGCCGGCCGGTACATGTCCCAGACCCACGCGTCCGCCATCGAGACCTCGAAGAAGACCTCGCCCTGCACCGAGTGCACCTGCATCTCGTAGTCATTGGTGAGATAGAAGCGTCGTTCGGTCTCGATCACGTATTTGAAAAGACCGACGACATCGCGGTACTCCCGGTAGAGCTTCAGCTCCATCTCGGTCTCGTACTTCTCGAGGTCCTCGGCGCTCATGGCATGTTCCCCTTCAGCCGTACGTCCCCCTATTGTGCTCCGGCCCCGTGCGCCCCTAGACGATTTCAGAGGCGAGAAGCACCGGTGCACCCGGAGGACCCTCGTCGAGCAGCGTGCGCAGCAGCCCGGCGAGCCTGGTCGGATACACCGTCTCACGCGTCGTCGACAGTTCGGCGGAGGTCCACCACCTCAGCTCCGCGACACTGCGCCGCTCCAGCTCCGTCAGCCCCTCGACGGTCGTCTCGGTCTGCGCCGTACGTGCCAGGAAGTACCACTCGTCCTGGTCCCAGCGCCGCCCGTCGAACGGAAAGGAGCAGGTACGCCGCCAGAGAACCGGCCCGAGCTCCACCTCTGTGATGCCGGTCTCCTCGGCCAGCTCGCGGAGCGCGGCCTCCTGCCGTGTCTCGTCGCCCTCCAGGCCGCCGCCGGGCGTGAACCACCAGTCGTCGGCCGGGTCGGCCGGCTCGTATCCGTGCATCAGCAGAATGCGGTCGTCCGGGTCGAGCAGTACGACCCGTGCGACCTTCCGCGGCGCGTCACCGGACACCGGTCGGCACCTCCCCGTCGGTCCGCCCCGTCGGCCCCGTACGCCGCCGGTTCAGCCGCTGTACGACCGGCCCGTACGCCGCGCCGCCCAGGATCAGCAGCGCCCCGAGGGCCACGGAGCCCACCACCAACGTCACGGGGCCCGGCTCCGACACCCCGCCGGGCAGCGCCTCGAACCCCTGCGGGCGGTCGATCAGACCGCCCAGCGGCCACGCCACGGCGTCGATCCGCGCGGTCACCGTCTCGCGGGGCACCGACCCCTGCCCCTGGTCCTGGAGGTGGACCCGTGAGTCCAGCGACCCGCTGCGTTCGTCGCCGAGGAGGAACAGCTGTCCCTTCGGGACCGTCGCCCCGAAGCCCGTGGTGGACGCGAGCCCGCCCGGCATCCGCTGGACGTACGGTTCCTCGATCGATTTCCCGTTGACCGTCAGGCGCCCCTTGGAGTCGCAGCAGGCGACCTTGTCGCCACCGACGCCGACGACCCGCTTCACCATCGGCATGTCGCCCCACTGCGCGTCCTTGAAGACCACGACGTCGCCGCGCCGCACCTGGTCGCCGGATATCCGCTGTGCCAGGACCCGGTCGCCGGCCTTCACCGTCGGGTCCATCGAATCCGTCGGCACGGTGTACGGCTGGTACTCCACCGCCCCCCAGACGAACCCGCCCAGGAAGAGCACACAGCCGACGGCCACGGCCAGCCCCGACAGCACACTGCCGAGGCGGCCGCGGCCGCCGTTCGTACGTCCTGTTCCGCTCATCCCAGCCGTCCCCCGTCCCGGAGAATGATCATCGCCGGATCGGCGATCTGGGACGGCACCCTACCCGGCGGTACGGCCGCCGGTCAGCCTCCGCCTGCGCCAGAACACCAGCGGTACGGCGCCGGCGAGGCCGAGCACGGCCGGGGCCCCCGCCGTCGCCACAGCGGCCGCGTTGAGGCCCTTCTGGTCGAAGGTGTCGGGCACGGGCAGCGTCGACAGCCGGTCGAGCGGCCAGGCGATGACGATCGCGCGGCCGACGACCTCGTCCGTGGAGACGGTGCCGTGACCGGGCAGTTCCTGGTGGTAGCGGGAGTCGAGCGAGTTCTGCCGGTGGTCGCCCATCACCCAGATCCGGCCGTCGGGCACCGTGATCGGTCCGAACGGCTCGTCGTCACAGGCGCTGTTTCCGGGGAAGATGTACGACTTCTCGTTCAGCGCCTTCCCGTTGACCTGGACGCTGCCGCCCTTCTTGCACTCCACCGTGTCGCCGCCGACCGCGATGACCCTCTTGATGAGGTCCTTCTCCTCGGAGGACGGCATGAGGCCGATGAAGCTGAGGAACTTCTGCGCCACGTTGGGCTCGGGAGCCTCCGTGCTGTCGAGCCAGCCGCCCGGGTCGTGGAAGACCACGACCTCGCCGCGCTCGGGCTCCGCGCCGAACCACGGCGTGAGCTTGTCGACGAGCACGCGGTCCCCGCGCTGCAGCGTGTCCTGCATCGAGTCCGAGGGGATCGAGAACGCCTGTACCAGGAAGGTCTTGATCAGCAGGGCGAGCAGCAGCGCGATACCGATCAGCAGCGGCAGTTCCTTCCAGAACGAACGCGGCTTCTTCACGTCAGAAGCCCCGTCGTCTCCGGGCTCGCCGCCCTCGGGCCCACCGTCCGGCCGCTCCACCGTCTGGTCCTTCATCTCTGCGGACGCTCCCGCGGATGGGGTCTCCGCGGCGGAACCGGCAGAACCGACGGAAGGCTCGGCGAGCTGCTCGGGCCTGTCCTCGGACTCACCGTGTCCGGATCGTGCGCCGACGGCCAAATCCCCCACATCCACTCCTCACTCCGTGCAACCGCCCGCTCCGGAGACGGAGCAGGCCCACCACTCCCATAACGAGCGGGAGTTCCGCAGGGGTCGGGAGCAGGATCATTCCGTTCGGATCCTGAGAGGACACACTATTCGACGGGCCGAGCGCCGTGGTCGGTGCGGCGCGCGCGTCCGGTACGGAGGCGTACGTCTCCGGCTCCTCCAGCCGCCGCCAGTGGCCCAGCGGCCAGGCGATGACGACGGCCCGTCCGACGACCTCGTCCTCCGAGACGGTGCCGCGGAACTTCTCGTCGAGGTGGAAGCGCGAGTCGGCCGAGTTCGACCGGTGGTCGCCCATCACGAAGATCCGCCCCGCCGGCACCTTCACCTCGAAGTCGAGTGTCGACGGCGGGTTGCCGGGATTGAGATACGGCTCCGTGAGCGGTACCCCGTTGACGACGATGCGCCCGTCCTTGTCGCAGCACTTCACGGTGTCTCCGCCCACGGCGACGACGCGCTTGATCAGGTCCTGCTCGTCGGCGGACGGCAGCAGCCCGATGAAGGTGAGGACCTGCTTGACCTGCTTGACGACGATCGGGTCGTCCGCGGGCGCCTCGGTCTCCTCCTCGAGCCAGCCGCCGGGGTCCTTGAACACGACGACGTCGCCGCGCTCGGGGCGGGAGCCGAACCAGGGCGTCAGCTTGTCCACGAGCACCCGGTCGTCGATCCGGATCGTCTGCTCCATGGAGCCGGAGGGGATCACGAACGCCTGGACGAGGAAGGTCTTGAGGACGAGCGCGATCAGCAGCGCCACGGTGATCAGGAGTGGGATCTCCGTCATCGCGGAGCGCCGACGGCGGCGTTTGACCTTGCGGGCGAGCCTGCGCCGCTCCGCGCGCCCCGGCAGGGCGCGTTCCGCGGTGGGTCTGGTGCCTGTCGGCAGCCGGGTGTCGGACCGGTGGCCCCCGGGCCGTCCTCGGTTACCCATGGGCGCCGCCCGGGCCGGTTACGTCCCTGAAGGCGTCGGAGCGCTCCAGCGAGGCCCAGCGGCCCAGGGGCCAGCCGATCCAGTCCACCCGCCCGATGACCTTGTCCACGGGCACCGTGCCGCCACCGGGCCGGCCCAAGTGGTCACGTGAGTCGCGGGAGTTGCTGCGGTGGTCGCCCATCACCCAGAGCGTGCCGTCGGGTACGACGATGTCGAAGGGCGCGCTGGACGGCGCGTCGCCGAAGTACAGATAGCGCTCGTCGACCGCCCGGCCGTTCACCTCGACCTTGCCCCCCTCGTCGCAGCAGACCACCCGGTCTCCCCCCACGCCGATCACGCGCTTCACGAAATCGGTCTCGGCGGGCTCGGCGAGACCGAGGGCCGCCGCCGCCCCGTGGGCGACCCGGGTGAGGGGGTTCTCCCGCACCGGTTCCTGTACGAAGGACCCGGTGCCGTCGAAGACGACCACATCACCGCGCTGCGGCTCGGTACCGAAACGGTACGCCAACTTGTTGACGAGAACGCGGTCTCCGACCTGGAGACCCGGCTCCATGGAGCCGCTGGGGATCAGGAAGGGCTGCACGACAAAGGCGCTGAACAGCAGGAGAGAGGCCGTACCCAGGACGCCCAGGGCCGCGGCCCTGCGCCACGAAAGGCCCCGGAGAAGTCCCGAGAATCCCGGCATACGCACGGAGCGCGACCCCTCTTCGTTCCCTGTGGCGGGTGTGGAAGAAGGGCCGCGCTCCAAGTGCTGTGGTTCGGTGTCCATCGGGCTCAGAGCTTATCCGGCCGTCCGGTGGAACCGTGCGCGAGTTCGAGCCTCGGCTCAGTTGTCGCGCTTCTCCTTGATCTTCGCGGCCTTGCCGCGCAGCTCACGGAGGTAGTAGAGCTTGGCGCGACGTACGTCACCACGGCTCACGAGCTCGATCTTCTCGAAGATCGGGCTGTGCACCGGGAAGGTGCGCTCGACGCCGACGGAGAAGGAGACCTTGCGGACCGTGAAGGTCTCACGGACGCCTGAGCCCTGTCGGCGGATGACAACACCCTTGAACTGCTGGATACGGGAGCGGTTGCCCTCGATGACACGTACGTGGACGTTCACGGTGTCGCCGGGACGGAAAGCGGGGAGGTCGCTGCGCAGCGACGCCGCGTCTACGGTGTCGAGCAGGTGAGCCATGATCGTCTGCTTCCTCGCTGATGCCACAGGTCATCAACGGAATGTCGAAAGGAAAATTCGGAGCGCCGTTCGCGTCGGATGGACGTCGTTCCCCCTGTGGCAGGGGCGCGCACCGGACGTACAGCAACGGCTCATTCTTCCACGGCCTCGGGCCTGCGCCAAAATCGGCCACCGGGCTCCGGGGCCCAGCCCATGATGGAGAGCGTCTCGCGGTCCTTCTTGTCGAAGGCCGCCGCGTCACAACGCTCGATCATGTCGGGCCTGTTGAGCGCCGTACGGCGGAACGCCTCGTCCCGTCGCCACCGCGCGATCTTGCTGTGATGACCGCTGAGAAGGATGTCCGGAATGGCACGCCCGCGCCACTCCGGGGGCTTCGTGTAGACGGGACCCTCCAGCAGATCGGCCATGGCTCCGGGGGCGAAGGAGTCGTCACGATGTGACTCCGCGTTGCCCAGGACGCCGGGCAGCAGCCGTGCGACGGCCTCCATGATGACCAGTACGGCGGCCTCTCCGCCGGCCAGGACGTAGTCGCCGATGGAGACCTCGTACACCGGCATCCGCGTCGCGTACTCGTCGACGACACGGCGGTCGATTCCCTCGTACCGGGCCGGTGCGAAGAGCAGCCAGGGCCGCTCGGAGAGTTCGACGGCGAGTTCCTGGGTGAAGGGGCGGCCGCTGGGCGTGGGAACGACCAGGACTGGGCGGTGCGCGCCCGCCTCGTAGCCGTCCGCGATCGCCTCGTCGAGGGCGTCGCCCCAGGGACCGGTCTTCATCACCATGCCGGGGCCGCCGCCGTACGGGGTGTCGTCGACCGTGTTGTGCCGGTCGTACGTCCACTCCCGGAGGTCGCGCACGTCCACGTCGAGACGGCCACGCGCGCGTGCCTTGCCGACGAGGGACACGTTCAGCGGTTCGAGGTACTCCGGGAAGATCGTGATCACGTCGGCCCGCAGGACGGCGGTGGACGTCATGACGGCTCGCCCTTGCCCGCACCGTCGGAGCCGACGCCGTCGCCACCGTCTTCGCCGTCTTCACCGCTGGTGCCGGCGGCGACGACCGCGTTGTCGTCGATGAGGCCGGGCGGCGGGTCGATCACGGCCCTCTGCTCGACCAGGTCGATCTCGGTCACGATCTCCTCGACGAAGGGGATCATGACCTCTGTGCCGTCGGGCCGCTCCACGATGAACAGGTCCTGCGACGGGAGGTGGGTGATCTCGGTGATCCGCCCGACCTCGGTACCGTCCGCCAGGACGACGTCCAGGTCCATGAGCTGGTGGTCGTAGTACTCGTCCGGGTCCTCCGGCATGTCCTCCGGGTCCACCTCGGCGATGAGCAGGGTGTTGCGCAGGGCCTCGGCGCCCGTACGGTCGCTCACCCCGGCGAAACGCAGCAGCAGCCTGCCGCTGTGCACCCGGCCGGTCTCGATCGTCAGGGGCCCCGTGGAGGCCGGTTCGGTGGCGAGTACGGCCCCGGGACCGAGCCGCAGCTCGGGCTCGTCCGTACGCACCTCGACGGTGACCTCGCCCTTGATGCCGTGGGCACGGCCGATCCGCGCGACTACCAACTGCACTTGCACACGCCCCTGTTCTCCAACTTCTGCGGCCTCTGCGGCTTCTCCGGCATTGGCGGCGGCGGAGCGACGCCGCGGCGTTCCGCGCCCGCGCCGCGAAGACGACAAAGACCGGGGAGGGCCATGGCCCTCCCCGGCCCCTGCCGGTTCACAACTCTGTCAGCGGACCTGATCCACGTCGACGAGGTCGACGCGGATACCACGGCCGCCGATCGCGCCCACGACGGTGCGCAGGGCGCGTGCGGTGCGGCCGTTGCGGCCGATCACCTTACCGAGGTCGTCGGGATGGACCCGTACCTCGAGCACACGGCCACGGCGCAGGGTGCGCGAGGCGACCTGCACATCGTCCGGGTTGTCGACGATGCCCTTCACGAGGTGCTCGAGAGCCTCCTCGAGCATGCTCAGGCCTCGGTCGGCTCAGCGGCGGGCGCCGAAGCAGCGGCGTCAGCCTCGTCCGTCTTCTTGTCGGCCTTCTTCGCCTTGGGGGTGATGGCATCACCCTTGGGCTCGTCGCCGTCCTTGGCGAGGGCCTCGAAGAGGGCACGCTTGTCGGCCTTCGGCTCCGGCAGGAGCAGCGGCGCCGGCGCGGGCAGGCCCTTGTGCGCCTGCCAGTCGCCCGTGAGCTTGAGGATCGCGAGAACCGGCTCGGTCGGCTGGGCGCCGACGGACAGCCAGTAACGCGCGCGGTCCGAGTCGACCTCGATACGCGACGGGTTCTGCACCGGGTGGTACAGGCCGATCTCCTCGATGGCCCGGCCGTCACGGCGGGTACGGGAGTCGGCGACGATGATGCGGTAGTGAGGCGAACGGATCTTGCCCAGACGCTTCAGCTTGATCTTGACTGCCACGGAAGTGGTCTCTCCTGGATCTTGACGTGGTTGGGCACATCGCATGCCGCGTGGGGTTGCGGTACTCGTGTGCCCGATGGACGCGTCAGCCGGAGGAGAGAGGGGTCCTGTGCGACTGTCGAGTACAGCTGGCCATTGTGCCATACGCCTCAGGCGCGCCGCGCCCCGCCCGACCGGGGGCGGCTCCTGACGGGGGCGGCTCCGGGGCCGGGTGGGCAACGGTGGTGCTCAGCTGGCAGCGGCGACCACTTCCGGAATGCGGAACGGCTTGCCACAGCCGCCGCAAACAATCGGGGCCTGGGCGAGGACCGACGGAACCACGCGCACGTTACGGCCGCAGTCGCAGACCGCCTTCACGCGCACCCCGCCGCCCGACGAGCCGTGCCGCGCGGCAGGACCGCGGAAGCTGCGCTCGGTGTCGGACGTCGTCGCGACCATGTGCGCCGCGAGGGCGCGTTGGAGTCGCTCGATGGTGGGACGGTAGCGCCGTCTCGCCTCGGGGTTGAGTGAGACCAGGGAGAAACCACTGCTGGGATGCGGCTCCTCGGAATGGTCCAGGCCCAACTCCTCGGCGATCGCGAGGAATCGGCGGTTGTGGTAGCGGCCGGCTCGGGAGGTGTCGCGGACACCCCGGGCGGCGGCGATGCCATGGACTGCCTCATGAAGCAGTCGCTCGAAGGAGAGCTCGGCGCCGCAGGCGGACGACGACTCTCCGATCAGGGACTCTGGCGCGGCAAGATCGGGCAGCTCGGTGTGGTGCCGCTGAATCTCGGCCCACGCCTGCGCCAGCTCTGCGGCGAGAACAGGTGGTGTCGTGCTCACGTCGTGAACAACGAGCCTGGAGCCTCCCGGGTTCCATTCCGGGGCATCCCAAATATTTTGCACGTACCCGTCAGTTGCCATTGATGCGTCCTGACGAGGGCGGGTGCGTAGATCTGTGGAGAAGCCTCGCTTCTCCCCACAAGGGGGTACGTAGCACTGGCTACGTCTGGACGCGTAGGAGAAATACGTACACCAGATCGAGCCGACACCTGGCCGCGACCGTTCGGGCAGCCGTATCGATGTCCACGCCGCTCGGACCTCGGTAGAAGGGCGGCACGGGGCGGGGCCACAAGAACGACATTAACGGGCGCGCCGCCGATCCCCGGCATCGGCCCCGCCCGGGGCAGGCCGAGCGGATTCACCCGATACCGGCGCGGGTGATGGGGAGTTGAGGGATCACATTCCGGCGGCGTCACCCGTTCGGCTCAATCTCCGCTGACGCCTGGCGATGGCCCTCGTACGCCGTTCCGCCTTGCCCGTGCGGGCTCCGCGCATGGGCACGGCGGCGGCGCACGGGGCGCGGCCAGGGGCGATTCGGCGGAGGGTCGGACCGTAGGGCGACAACGTTCGGTGAGAGCGAATTTTCGTGCGCCGGGGCGCACGACCGGAGCACACAAGGATTGCCCGCGAACCACTGGACGCGGGCACGGATGCGGAGTTCTCTGGCATACGGGGAACGAAGGCGCGCACGTACACGGGGGCTGTCAATCAGGGCACAAGGACCTCTCGCCGGATTGGGGCGCTATCCATGACTCGTACGCTCGTCCAGCACCACCAGCAGCAGGTGAACGCGGCCTCGACAGACCCTTCCACAGAGGCGTGTGAGCGCGCCCGTGACTGGGCCGAGATCCAGGAACGGATGCTGGTGCCGCTCTACGAGGCGGTGTACGAGCGCCTGGAGGTCGGCCCCGGCACCAGGCTGCTGGGCCTCGGCTGCGGCTCGGGACTCGCCCTGCTGATCGCCACGGCCAGGGGCGCCCAGGTCACCGGCGTGGACGCCGACCAGGAGCGCGTGGCACTCGCCCGTGAGCGGCTCGTCCACGACGAACGCCCCATGGCGCACGCGACCTCTTCGGCGCCCTCGGGAAGGCCCGTGGCCGCTTCGCCGTCGGCGTCGTCGAGGGCGTTCGGCGGCCGGAGCCGAGCGCGTGTACTGACGGGCGGCGCGACCGCTGTCGTCGAGGCGGAGCGCCCTTCTTACGACGTGATCACGGCGTTCCAGCCCATCGGTGTCGCCGCCGGCGACTCGGACGGTCTCGGCCCCGCACTGGCGGAGGCGGTGCCGATGGCGGACCGCGGCACCCCGGTGGTGCTCGCCGGCTGGGGCCCGCCGGAGCGCTGCGCGACGTCCGGGGTCCTGCGGGTGGCGGGGCGGCTGACGGAGCGGCTGCGCAAGGGCGGCGGCTACCGTCCGCCGCTCAGGGACGACCTGGAGGACGTGGCGGCGCGGGCCGGGCTGAAGCCCGACGGTTCGGGACGCGTGTCCTGCCCGTTCGGCTATGCCGGCATGGAGAGCGCCCTGCGGGGGCTGCTGTCGACCGGGGTGTTCGACGCGGCGGTGCGGGCGACGGATCAGTCGCAGGTGGAGAAGGAGATAACCGAGGCCCTCCATCCGCACGTCCGGCGCGACGGCACCGTATGGATGCCCAACGTCTTCCGCTACCTGATCGCGCGCACACCCTGACAAGGCGGCACATGGCTTGAACACGGTGCCACCCCGCCGCAGG
>NZ_JBHUZM010000083.1:0-32709 GCF_042667665.1 Streptomyces sp. NPDC057307
CGCCGATCCTCCGCCTTGCGATGCACCGCACCAACGAGACATCAGCCGCTCCGCGGCGGGCGCAGGCCCCGCCCTACGGGCGGACGGCGCTACTTCGAAGACAGGCCCTAGCGGGCCTTCGTCTGGCCCGCCCCCTGGTTCGCCTGCACAGGACCGTTCAACAGGTTCACGCCCTTTTGGTTACCGAGACCTTCCCTTCCTGGGGTGGGACTGGCTCTCTTGAAAGGAAAGGAACCGGCGGGCCGCTGCCCCGCCGCTGTCAGGACAAGGACCAGGGAGTGATCATGGATCTCGCAGTCCCTCAGCTCCGCCTCGATCCGCCGTCCAGGCTCCACCCCCACGAAGACCGCGCCCAGCAGCACACCCAGGCGTGGGTACAGGAAATGGGCATGATCGCCAACAGCCCGAAAGCGCGGGAGGTCTGCGACTCGTTCCTGCTCGGAAGGCTGGCCGCCCGGGTCTGTCCCCACGTCTCCGTCGCCGTTTATACGTCCTGGCGGACTGGATGAGCGCCTACTTCATCCTGGACGACGTCTTGGACGACACGGTGGAGGCCCGCGACCCGGAGGTTGCCACCGAGATCGCCGACCAGTTCATCGCCCCCTTCCTCGGCACCGCCCCGCGAACCGGGCCCCACCGGGTGGGCGACGTCCTCGCGGTGTCGAGGATCCGGGAAGGACTGGCCGACCTGTGGGCCCGCACCCGGCCGGGCATGACCGCCGCGTGGACCAACCGCCTCGTCCACGACCTGACCGACTACCTCTACTCGCACGTCCGCCAGTCGGAGATCAACTCCTCCGAAACCCCCTTCGACGAGGACGCGTACTGCGCCCACCGGCTCCTGACCAGTGCCATGTACGTCTCCGCCGACCTCATCGAGGTCGCCACCGCCAGGCCGGTGCCCGAACACCTGATCCGCAACCCGGACGTCGCGACCATGCGCGAAGCCGCCTCCCACGTCGTGGCCTGGGTCAACGACCTGTACTCCGCGCCCAAGGAGATCCGCCTCAACGACCTCTGCAACTGCGTCGTGGTCCTGACCAGCAAACTCGACGTCTCCTTGCAGGAAGCCGCCGATCTCGTCGCCCAGCGGGTCGACGTCCAGGTCGGACGGTTCCTCGCCGCCGAGAGCCGCGCCGAGGCCGTCCTCCACCCCCACCTGCAGCCCGACGACCGCCAAGCCCTCACCGAAATGGTCGACCTGGATGACCGGCAACGCCCTCTGGGCAGAGGAAACCGCCCGCTACACCGACCGCGCGACCCGGCGACCGGCCCCGTGCAGCACCTCGCCACACTCATCTGACGACCCCGGCAGCAACCGCGGCACAGGCCCCGCACAGAATCCCCGCCGGCCATGCCCGGCGCCGCCGAGGATGCCCCATGACGGACAGCGGGTCACCGGGCAGTGCCGTTCCACGCCCGCACGCGCCAAGCCCCAAGCACCCAGGGCGCACCGGGTTGAACCGGCGGGGTCGCGGGATCCGCCTCCCCGGATCCGGCACCGGGCTCCACCCGCAGCAACCGGCCCCGCGCACCCCGCGTCCCCGCTTCATCCACCGCACCGCCGATCGGAGAGTGGACAGCTATGACAACGGACGTTCCGATCAGCCAGGCACCGGGAGCGCTGCCTCTCCTCGGCCACCTCCTGCCACTGGTACGCGACCCCCTGAAATTCCTCACCTCACTGCCCGCCCGCGGAGACCTGGTCCACATCCGAATCGGCCCCATGAAGGCTCTTCTGGTGTGCGACCCGGGACTGACCCGCCACGTCCTGGTCAACGACCGCACCTTCGACAAAGGCGGCCCGGCATTCGACCAGGGCAGGGAAGTCCTGGGCAACGGCCTGCCCCTCTGCCCCCATACCGACCACCGCCGCCAGCGACGGCTGGTCCAGCCCGCCTTCCACCCTGCCCGCCTGCCCGCGTACGCCCGCCTGATGACCGAACAGACCGACACCGCCACCGGCTCGTGGACCGACGGCCAGACCATCGACGCCTATACCGAGATGCAGAACATCGTCGCCCAGGGCCTGGTGGCAACCATGTTCGCCGACACCCTCAACCCCACCGCCATCACCGAGGTACTGGAGGACCTCGGCGCCATCACGGACGGCATCTTCCGGCGCATGATCACACCACCGCGCCTGAACACGCTCCCCACCCCCGGCAACCGCCGCTACTACCAGGCCCGATCCCGCCTGCGCCAGACCATGGCCCGCGCCACCGCAGACCGCCGCTCCGCCGCCACCGGCCACGACGACCTGCTGTCCGTACTCCTCGGCAGCCCCGATTCCCCCGAAGACGGCCATGACCAGAACCTTTCCGACGCCGAGATCATCGACCAGCTGATGGCCTTCTTCTTCGCCGGCATCGAGACCGCGGCCGCCACCCTGGCATGGGCACTGCACGCACTGGCCCAGCATCCCCACATCGAAGAACAGCTCCACGCCGAGGCCGACAGCGTTCTCGCCGGCGCCGCAGCCACACTCGACGACGTGCCCAGGCTGGAATACACACGCCGCGTCCTCATGGAATCCCTGCGACGCCATCCGCCAGCCTGGCTCATCAGCCGCACCACCACCACCGACACACACCTCGGCACGCACCCCGTCCGCGCCGGCACGGCCGTCTTCTTCAGCCCCTATCTCATCCACCACCGAACCGACCAGTACGACAACCCCGAGCAATTCGACCCCGACCGGTGGAGCAGCTCCCGACACCTCAACCCACCGGACGGCTCCTTCATCCCGTTCGGCGGAGGCGCCCGCAAGTGCGTCGGCGACCAGTTCGGCATCACCGAAACCGTCATCATCCTGGCCACGATCGCCGCACGATGGCGCCTGGAACCCCTGCCCGGCCGCCCCGTCCGCCCCGCCCTGGCCCTCACGCTCAGCCCGCAACGGCTGCACATGCGCCTCAGGCCCCGCACATAGCACCGCCCGGTTCCCGAACCCTGCACACCCCGCGTCGGCTTCACTCAGCCCACAGAGGACGAAGGCCCACCCGCCTGGGCGGTGCGGCGTGCTCGGCCCGGCCAAGCACGCCGTCGGATCATCGCTGCCCCGACGACTCCAGCACTCAACGGCTACACACTCGCCCCCCAAAAGAGGGTCATATCACCGTGCTGGCGCACCTGCTTGGAAGCCATCCTCATTTGGCGAGTCTGCGGTAGCAGATAACGGTGCAGGCGATGCTGGTGAAGGCGAGGAAGTGGTCGGCCTTGCGTTCGTAGCGTCGGTGGAGGCGGCGGCAGCCGGCGAGCCAGGCCATGGTGCGTTCCACGTCCAGCGGTGGCGGCCCAGCCGCGGGAACTCTATGTTCCGCGTTCCTGGACCTCCGACCCCGCCCGCTGCCGGGCCGCCGGACTCGGTGACAAGACGGAGTTCGCGACCAAGCCAGAACTGGCCGCTCGCATGGTCACCCGATTCCTCGACGCCGGCCACAAGGCCGCCTGGGTCGCGGGAGATGAAGTCTACGGCGGCAACCCGAGGCTGCGCACCGCGCTGGAGGAACGCGGCACCGGCTACGTCCTCGCGGTGGCTTGCTCGCACGAAGTCACCACAGGCGCCCGGAAGTTCCGCGCGGACACGCTGGCCAGGAAGGTGCCCAAGAGGGCCTGGCAGGAGCTGTCCTCAGGGGTCGAAGCCAAGGGCCACCGCTTCTACGACTGGGCCGTCATCGACCTCACCGATCCCCTGCCCGGGAGCCGGCATTTACTGATCCGCCGCAACCGCAGCTCCGGCGAACTCGCCTACTACCGCTGTTACTCGCCGGCCGCATTGCCGCTGACCACCTTGGTGCGCGTCGCTGGATCAAGGTGGCGGGTCGAGGAGTTTTCCCAGTCCGGCAAGGGCTTGGCGGCCTTGGACGAGCACCAGGTCCGTCGCTACTCACGCTGGGTCGCCCTGGCCATGCTCGCGCACGCCTTCCTCGCCGTCGTCCGCGCGAACGAAGAGGACCGCCAAGGTAACGTGGTCGGCGGCGTTGCGGTGTCCGCGGGATTCTGGGCTGGACGAGGGCGGGCGCCGGCCACAGGTGTGGACGCAGCGGCAGCTGATAGACGGCATACGGTGGCGGGCCCGGACCGGTGCCCCGTGGCGTGACGTGCCCGAGCGTTACAGGCCGTGGGACCGGGTCTACGACCTGTTCCGGCGCTGGCAGCGGGACGGGACGTGGGCTCGGATGCTCACGCAGCTCCAGGCCGAGGCAGACGCGAAGGGCCTGATCACCTGGGAGTCGGACTCGACCAGCGGAAGCATGCGGATGGCGAGGGTGTCGCTGTCCGCGTCGGCGCCGATTCGTTCGATGCCGCGACCTGCTGCGACCTGCTGCATCTTGGGGGTGGAGGCGCTGTTCGAACCACCGTCGTACGTGCTCCGGTAGGACGTGCGGGATTTTCCTCGAAGGGCCGGTGGGGTTTTCGGGGTTGGAGCAGGTTCGGAGGAGGTCGACGATGGCGCGGAAGACAAACCGGTCGCCAGTGGTGATGGGTTGGTCGCCCCGAGGTGGGCCGCCATGGCCGACACTCTTCTCGGGGCCGGGCTTAGGGCAGAAAGTCCTGGTGAACGCGCCGGCCGACCACGGCTGTTGCCGCCTCTATCTCGCCCGCGCTACCGCCGAAGCTGCTCGCCTGCAAGGCGCGATCTACCTGCGGCGCCCTTTCCGCCGAGCACGGGTCGTCCGCGAAGGCTGTCGGCGGGCTGCCGTTGCGGCTGATTCCGGAATGGTCGGGCCGGGCTGTACGTGCACGGAGACCAGGGCGGCTGCGAGCAGCCCGTTGCCGCTCGCCTCGGCGATCCGGTGGTGTACTTCTGCGGTGGCCGTCATGAGTTGCCGATGCGGGGGCGGGTCGTGGAGGGCAAGACCGTAGCCGTACAGCACGAGCGCGCTGCCACGGTCGCGGGCTGCCTGCCGCCATCGGCCTGATGCCGTCACATTGGCGCGGGCGATCACGGTGCCGTCGTCATGTTCAAGGGTCAGCCCTCGGCCCGCCATGGTGAGCGTGAGGTGCTTCGGTGAGGGGATAGTCGGCCGCGACCCGATCAGACGACGCAGACCCTTGTCGCAAGCCCGATGTATCTGTAGCTCGACTGACTCACCGTTCTCGGGCGAAGTGGCGCCGAGCATCTGATGAGGCCGCAGGACGACCAAGACCCTCGACGCCGGCAGCAGCTCCCGGATTTCAGGCAGAAGGATGTCCAAGGTGGAGCGGCCAGCGAGGAACCCGTAGACAGGGTCTGTGGACAGCGACAGCACCGAATAGCAGCCGGCCTCCTCGTATGCGGCGCGCAGGTTCTCGTTCGCCTGCAGCATCGGCGAGAACTCAGCAAGCACGGACTCGCCGGCCTCTTGCTGGAGGCGGTGTGCGGCCTCGCCCGCAACGGCCGACAGCCGCGGTATCAGTCCGTGGAAGATTCTTTGTTCACCGGTCCCCGGGGCGGACGCATCTCCACCGCAGTCCTGCGTGACGCCACCCACTGGGACGACGTCGTCACCACACTCGGTTACGAACACCTGCGCCGCCACGACCTCCGGCACACCGGACTGACCTGGTTCGCCGACGCCGGAGTCCAGGTGCACATCCTCCGCAGGATCGCCGGCCACGGCTCCCTGACCACCACCCAGCGCTACCTGCACCCCGACGTACACAAGATCACAGCCGCCGGGGCGGCGCTCTCCGCCCACCTCGGCGTACTCCGCGCACCACGCTCGCTGCCCAGCCCGATCATCATCACCCGGTGACGCCGGTCAAGGGGCACCCGGTCCCCAACTGGTCCCCAAGAATGATCAAGGGCCGGTTCCGGATTTCTCCGGAACCGGCCCTGATCTGCGACTCTCACGAGTCGGGACGACAGGATTTGAACCTGCGACCCCTTGACCCCCAGTCAAGTGCGCTACCAAGCTGCGCCACGTCCCGCTGTTCCGCCGCTCGGGAGATCTCCCGGCGGCCACAGTGGAGAACATTACCCCACCCCGGACCGGCGCCGGGCCGCCCAAGGGTCGGGAGGGGTGGGAGACGGCCAGGAGACAGGAGACGGCCGGGAGACAATCGGGGAATGACCGAGAACCCGCGGGATCGAGACTTCGAAGGGCGGGCGCGGAACGCGCGGCCGCGGGATGGGCTGGGGCGGCCGTTGCCCTATGGGACGCCCGGGGTCGAGCGGCAGCCCGAGGGGGTGGTCCGGACGCCCGGCGAGACGCTGCGGGAGGCTCAGCGGCTGCTCGACGCGGGGATGCCGTTCCACGCGCACGAGGTGTTCGAGGACGCGTGGAAGTCGGGGCCCGGCGAGGAGGAGGCCCTCTGGCGCGGGATGGCGCAGCTCGCGGTGGGGCTGACGCACGCCGCCCGGGGCAATACGACCGGCGGGGCGCGGCTGCTGCTGCGCGGCGCCGAGCGGATCTCCGGGTACGAGGCGCCGTACGGGATCGATGTCCGCGGCCTGACCTCCTGGGCCCGTGAGCTGGCTGAGCGGATCGCGGACGCCCCGGTCGACACGGCTGTGGATGCGGCTGTCGAGGCGCCGCGTCTGACGGCGTCCGACCGCTCCTGAGGACCGCCGAAGGAGGGTGGGCGACACTCCGGCACCGACCGGTCAGCTACACCCCGACTCGGGCCTCAGCCCTCCTGACCTGCGCGTGTATCCGCAGCAAGATCTTCCCTAGTGAGACCGGCAAGCCCGTCGGGGTTGTCGGAGGCATTCGAAACACGGGGAAGTGCGATGAGTGGTCACACACGGCGCAGGGTGTTGCGGGGCGCGGCCGTCGCGGCGGCGGGCAGTGTGGTGGGGGTGTACGGCGCGGGCGGTCAGGCCGGCATCGCCCACGCCGCCGCCCGCGGCCTCACCGGAGTGACGGCCGGTGGGACGGCAGGCGCGCAGGTCGGCGGGCAGGTCGGTGGGCGGGGCGGGGTCTCGTACCCGTTCCTACAAGGCCCGTTCGCGCCGGTCACGGAAGAGCTGACGGCCTTCGGCCTGCCGGTGACGGGCCGTGTCCCCCGCGAGCTGAACGGCCGCTATCTGCGGGTCGGCCCCAACGTGCTCGGGCTGGAGGATCCGCGGGCCCACCACTGGATGCAGGGCGACGGCATGGTGCACGGCGTCCGGCTGCGCGACGGTCGCGCCGAGTGGTACCGCAACCGCTGGGTCCGCTCCGCCTCCGTGGCCGAGAAGCTGGGCGAACCGTACCCGGGCGAGATACCGCCCGACGATTTCCCCGCCAACACCCACGTCATCCCGTACAAGGGCCGCGTCCTCGCCCTCCAGGAGAGCGGGCCGTTGCCGTACGAACTCGACGGTGATCTCAACACGGTGCGCCCGTACGACTTCCGCTCCACGCTCGAAGGCGCGTTCACGGCGCACACCAAGTACGACGCGAGGGCCGACGAGCTGCACGCCATCTCGTACTACCCGACCTGGGACCATGTGCGGCATCTCGTGATCGACCACACCGGCCGGGTGGTTCGCGTGACGAAGATCCCGGTCGCGGACGCGCCGATGATGCACGACTTCGCTCTGACGGAGCGTCATGTCGTCATCGTGGACGTCCCGATCACCTTCGACATGGCGGGGGCCGAGGCCGGGGACACCGTGCCGTACAAGTGGAACAAGCGTCACCCGATGCGGGTCGGTGTCATGCGCCGCTCCGGTGGCCCGGTGCGCTGGTTCGAGGTCGACCCGCTCTACTACTCGCACACCCTCAACGCCTACGACGAGGGCAACGGGATCGTCGTCGACTTCACGTCCATGCCCGCCCCCATGTACGTCGAGGGCCGCGCCAACGGCGGCCCGTCGTCGGACGGGACTCCCAGCCTCGACCGCTGGACCATCGACCTGGCCCACGGGCGGGTCCGCCACCAGCGGCTGGACGACCGGCCGCAGGAGTTCCCGCGCGTCAACGAGTCGCTGGTCGCGCACCGCCACCGGTACGCGTACTCCGCCTCGGCCGCCGACATGTGGCGGGCTTACGGCACGGTCGACGGCGTGCCGCCGGACGGGTCCTTCAGCAATGAGCTGATCAAGCACGACCTGTTCCGGGGCACGAGCCAGATCCACCGCTTCCCGGAGGGCGCGGCGACCTCGGAGGCCGTCTTCGTACCGTCCCGTACGGCGTCGATGTCTACATCGGCATCGGCATCGGCATCGGCATCGGCAACAGCCTCTGCGTCGGCGCCCGGGGAGTCGGAGGACGACGGCTACACGCTCGCCTACGTCCACAACCCGGAACGTGGCGCGTCCGACCTCGTCATCCTGTCGGCCCAGGACTTCACCGGTCGGCCGGTCGCGCGTATTCATCTGCCGGGCCGGGTGCCCCTGGGATTCCACGGCAGTTGGGTGCCCGACGCGTGACGAGCGGTCAGTCTTCCACCAGGACGACCTCGAGCGTGCGCGGGCCGTGCACACCCTCGACCCGGTCCAGCTCGATGTCACTGGTGGCGGAAGGACCCGAGATCCAGGTCAGCGGGCGGGTCGGGTCGAGCCGGGGCATCGCCTGCGGTACGGAGGCGACGACCTGCTCCGGCGCCCGGACCACGACGATGTGGTGGTCCGGTACGAGGGAGATACGGCGCCGGCCCTGGTCGGGACCGCCGTCCAGGACGATCGTGCCGGTCTCCGCGATGGCCACGGCGCAGCCGGTGACGACGCTGTCGACCTCGTCCAACTCCCGCGCGGTGGAAGCCTCCCGGTCGTGGATCCGGGTCGGATCGGCGGCGGCGAGCCATCCCGGCGGCAGGCCGGGCGGTACGAGCACCGTACGGGAGCCGTGCTCGGCGAGCAGGCGCATCAGGAGGTCCGGGAGCCCGGCGGAGTCGGTGCGGTGGACGAGGGCGCGGTAGTCGGCGAGGTTCTCGGCGAGCAGGTCGACCATGCCGGCGTCGGGGGTGTGCGTGTCGAGGTAGTCGCGTGTGACCTCGGGCGCGTCGGGCGCGTCGGCGACGGCGGCGCGTACCCGGGCGAGGATCCGCTCCCGCGAGCCCGATCCGGTGGCGTCGGCTGTGGTGCTCATCAGGGCTTCTTCCCGTCCGGCTTCGGTGTCTCGTCCGGCTCTGCCGGCCCGTCGGACTTCGGTGTCCCGTTCGCTTTCGTCGGCCTGCCCGACTGCGGCTTCCGGTTCTTCTTCCACCAGTCCCGGAACGGCTCCGCCGGCATCTCCGGCAGTTCCCTGCTCCGCGTCCACGCCCCCGCGCCGGGCAGCTTCGACGGGTGCAGCCTGCGCGTCTTCGACGCGACCCGCTCCCCCGCCCCCAGCACGCCGGGATGGTCGAGCACCCACCCCGCCGCCTTCATCGCGGCCTTCTCCAGCCGGTGCCCCTTGCCGCCCTGGTCGGCGACCCGCTCCCGCAGGTGCACCAGCACCTCGGGAATGTCGATGGCGACCGGGCACACCTCGTAGCAGGCGCCGCAGAGCGATGACGCGTACGGCAGTGAGGCGTCGATCTCGCTCTGGGTACCCCGGAGTTGGGGGCTGAGGATCGCGCCGATCGGCCCCGGATAGACGGAGCCGTACGCGTGCCCGCCGGCCCGCTCGTACACCGGGCAGACGTTGAGGCACGCCGAGCAGCGGATGCAGCGCAGCGCCTGGCGGCCGACCTCGTCGGCGAGGGTGTCGGTGCGGCCGTTGTCGAGGAGGACGAGGTGGAAGGTCTGCGGTCCGTCACCGTCGGTGGTGCCGGTCCAGGTCGTGGTGTACGGATTCATCCGCTCGGCCGTCGACGAGCGCGGCAGCGTCTGGAGGAACACCTCCAGATCGCGCCAGCTCGGCACCACCTTTTCGATGCCCACCACGGAGATCAGTGTCTCGGGCAGTGTCAGACACATCCGGCCGTTGCCCTCGGACTCGAAGACGACGAGTGTGCCGGTCTCGGCGACCATGAAGTTGGCGCCGGAGATACCGACCTTCGCGCGCAGGAACTTCTCCCGGAGATGGAGCCTGGCCGCCTCGGCGAGGTCCGCGGGGATGTCGGTAAGGCCGTCGGGCGCGGCCCGGCCCCAGTCGGCCATCTTCTCGCGGAAGATGTCGCGAATCTCGCCGCGGTTGCGGTGGATGGCGGGGACGAGGATGTGGGAGGGCCGGTCGTCGCCGAGCTGGACGATCAGTTCGGCGAGGTCGGTCTCGTACGCCGCGATGCCCTCGGCCTCCAGGGCCTCGTTGAGACCGATCTCCTGGGTGGCCATCGACTTGACCTTGACGACCTCGGTCTCGCCGGTGGCCTTGACCAGGTCGGCGACGATCCGGTTGGCCTCGTCGGCGTCGGCCGCCCAGTGGACGGTGCCGCCGGCCGCCGTCACCCGCTCCTCCAACTGGACGAGGTAGCGCTCGAGATGGCGGAGCGTGTGGTCCTTGATCTGCTTGCCGGCCTCGCGCAGCTCGGCCCAGTCGGCGAGTTCGGCCACGGCCTTGGCGCGCTTGTCGCGGATGGTGTGGGTGGCGTGGCGCAGATTGCCGCGCAGGGTCTTGTTGTGCACGGCCTCCTTGGCGGCCTGCGGGAAGGACGGCATACCGACGAACGTCCCGCTCATACGAGGGGCTCCTCTCGGGTGCTCGCCAGGATGTCGGCGAGATGCAGGGCGCGCAGCGGTGCTTTCTCGCGGCGCAGAACGCCCCCGATGTGCATCAGGCAGGAGTTGTCGGCGCCGCACAGGACCTCGGCGCCGGTGGAGACGGCGTTGCTGACCTTGTCCTGGCCCATGGCGGTGGAGACATCGGAGTTCTTCACGGCGAAGGTGCCGCCGAATCCACAGCATTCGTCGGCGCCGGGCAGCTCGCGCAGCTCCAGTCCGTCGACCGCTTCCAGGAGGCGGCGGGGCCTGTCACCGAGGCCGAGGAGGCGCAGACCGTGGCAGGAGGGGTGGTAGGTCACCGTGTGCGGGAAGTACGCGCCGACGTCGGTCACTTCGAGGACGTCGACGAGGAATTCGGTGAGCTCGTAGGTGCGGGTGGCGAGGGAGGCGGCCGAGGCGTCGCCGATCTTCGGGTAGTGCTGCCGGACCATGGCAGCACAGGATCCCGAGGGGGTCACCACATAGTCGTACCCTTCGAAGGCGGCGGCCGTACGGCGTACGAGCGGCTCGGTCTCCTTGCGGTAGCCGGTGTTGAACTGCGGCTGTCCGCAACAGGTCTGGGCCTCGGGGAAGTCGACCTCCACCCCGAGGCGTTCGAGGAGCCGCACGGTCGCGATCCCGGTGGACGGATACACCGCGTCGTTGACGCAGGTGACGAAGAGGGCGACACGCATGGCCGGAGCATATGCCGTGACCTGCGGCGAACGTAAGACCTGCGGAGACATCCGATGTATCGATGGCAATGATCGGCAATGATCAATGATGACGGGTGGCTGAGATGGCTCCGGCGCCATGAGGCAGACTCGGGCCGGTGAGACAGATCTATGTGATCGGCATCGGCGCGGGCGACCCGGACCAGCTGACCCTCCAGGCGGTCAAGGCACTGAACCGGGTGGACGTCTTCTTCCTCCTCGACAAGGGCGAAGCGAAGGCGGACCTGATCGGGCTGCGGCACGACATCCTCGCGGAGCACATCGCGGACGGCCGGGAGTACCGGCTGGTCGAGGCGCGCGATCCGGACCGGGACCGGACGGCCGGGGGCGCCGACTACTCCCCCGCGGTCGGCGACTGGCGCACCCGCCGCGCCGACATCTACGAGCGGATGATCAGCGACGAGCTGGGCGAGGACCAGGTCGGGGCGTTCCTCGTGTGGGGCGATCCCGCGCTGTACGACTCCACGCTCGGCATCCTGGACGAGATCCTGGCGCGCGGCACGGTCGCCTTCGAGCACGAGGTGATCCCCGGCATCAGCAGCGTCTCGGCCCTGCTCGCCAAGCACCGCACGGGGCTGAACCGGGTGGCGCGCCCGGTGCAGATCACCACGGGCCGACGGCTGGCGGAGGCGTGGCCGGAGGGGGTGGACGACGTGGTGGTGATGCTGGACGGGCACCAGTCGTTCCGCCACTACCTGGCGGAGGACCCGGTCATCCACTGGGGCGCGTATGTCGGTACGGCGGACGAGATCCTGGTCTCGGGGCGGCTCTCGGAGGTCGCGGACCGGATCGTGGAGCTACGGGCGGAGGCCCGCGCGCGCAAGGGCTGGATCATGGACACGTATCTGCTGCGGCGGGACTGAGCCCCAGCCGGGCGAGCGCGGCCGGTACGTCGGGGACCTCCGCTACGCCCTCGGGCGCGGGCGGCCGTTCGACCATGACCACGGGCAGGCCGAGTTCGCGCGCGGCGGTGAGCTTCGCGGCGGTGGCCGGGCCGCCGCTGTCCTTGGTGACGAGGACGTCGACGCGGTGTTCGAGCAGGAGCGCGGTCTCGCCTTCGAGGGTGTACGGGCCCCGGTCGAGCAGGATGTGCGTGCTGCGGGGCAGGGGCGGCTCGGGCGGTTCCACGGTACGTACGAGGAAGTGCAACCCGTCCAGTTCGGGCCCGGCGAAGGCGGCGAGTCCCTGACGCCCGGTGGTGAGGAAGACGCGCCTGCCCCCGAGTACGGCGAGCCGCGCGGCGGCGTCCGCGAGCGAGCGGGCGGGGTGCCTGCGGTCCCGTGGGTGGGCCGGCCAGCCGGGGCGGCGCAGGGCGAAGTGGTCGGTGCCGGAGGCTGCCGCCGCCTGGGCGGCGTGGGCGCTGATGGTGGCGGCGAAGGGGTGCGTGGCGTCCACGAGGACGTCGATACGGTGCGCGAGGAGCCACGCGGCGAGGGCGTCGGGCCCGCCGAAGCCGCCGACGCGGACACGTCCGGCTGGAGTTCCCAGGTGGGTGACGCGCCCGGCGAGGGAGGTGGTGACGTGCACGTGGGGGGCTTCGGCGGCGAGCGCGTCGGCGAGGCGGCGGGCTTCGGTGGTACCGCCGAGGATGAGCACGCGCGGGCCGTGGGGGTCGTCGGGCATGGGGACGAGGCTACGGGGGCGGTACGGGTACGAGGAGGCGGACTCCGGCTCGTACGGCCGCCCAGTCGGTCTCGCAGGCGCGCTCCAGCGCTCGGCGGAGCCAGGTCGCCCGGTCCTGCTGTTCGTGGCGGAGGTGGGGGAGGTCGATCGCGACGCCGGGAGGCGGTCCGGTGGCTTCCAGGGTGGTGACGCGCGCTTCCATGGCGGCGAGCAGGTCGTGGTGAAGGTTGGTCACGGCGGCGACGAAGTGGGTGGTGGGGAGGGTGACGCGGCCGTCGTCCACGTCCTGGGCGTGGGTCCAGGTGACGGTCATGAGGTCGCCGCCGGCCTGGCTTACGGTCCGCCACCAGCGGATGTGGGGCGCGGACCGCAAGTACCCCATGTCGAGGCTGTGTTGGCCGTACCAGCCGGCCGCCGCTTCGGTGTCCGGGGAGTCGGTGGCGAGCCAGGTGGAGTGGCCACCGGCGATGAACGGCAGCAGGTCCCGTGGTACGGGCTCCAGGGCTGCGGGGAGGGCGTCGAGCAGGTCTTCCCAGAGGCGGACCACGTAGTAGTCGACGCACGTTCCGTCGGGGTAGCGGAGGAGGTGGGGGCCGTCGGCCACCATGTCGTACCAGCCGTCGGTGAGGCTGAACCAGGATAGGGAGGGGGTGTCGCCGCCCCAGGGCTGGATGTCCTTCACGGGGGTCAGTCCGAACCGGAATTCGATCACGGGGCGAGTCTCGCAGATGGGGTCACGTGCCGTAATGCGGCGTCCTAGCATGGGACTTGGGGGCGACGGCGGGTCGAACCCGTCGTTGATCAGGAGGCCGAGGGGTCATCAAGGACCGTATCGCCGCCGTGTTCGGGGCCAAGCAGGGCAGCGGCTATCTGCTCTCCGCGCGCATTGTTCTCACCGCGCGGCACTTGCTGAGTGAGGACAAGCCGACGACGGTCGTCGTGCCGAGTGGGCGTGGGCGGATCTCCTGCCAGACACTGTGGGCGGGCGAGGCCGAGGACGGCGACGCGGCGCTGCTACTGGCGGATGAGGACCTGGTGACACCTGCGGCCGTCCGGGCGTTCCAGCCCAACGAATTCGGGCGCATCGTCGGCATCGCGCCACTACATGAGTGCTACGCCCTCGGATATCCCCAGGTACAGCGGTACGCCGGTCACAAGCTGGACATGGAGCAGTTCTACGGCACGATCAGGCCCGGGTCGGGCAGTGTGCGTGCCGAGTACATCCTGGAGGGGACGGGCACCCCACCTGCCGTACGGGACGACGGGGAGTCGCCGTGGGCCGGGATGTCCGGCGCGCCGGTCTTCTCCGGCAGACATCTCATCGGTGTGGTCACCAGGGATGCCGCCGGCTGGCAGCACAGCCGATTCACAGCGGTGCCATTGCAGAAGCTGGCGGACGTCCCCAGGTTCGCCAGGCTCTATGACATCCACTTCGGCGAGTTTCCTCACTGCACGTCGCTGCGCCAGTCCCCCGACACATCCGTCGAGTTCGAGGATCGCTATCGTGCGTACGTCGCCGAGGCATTCGGGGAACTGAGCATCTTCGGGCTCGACTTCAACCGTTCCGAGCATGCGCAGTGGCCGCTCGACTCCGCCTACCTCAGCCTCGAACTGGTCCATGGCCACGGGGATGACGGCACACGTGCGGTACCTGAACGCGGCCGGGTCGAGTCGGCCCTGCGTGACCGACAGCGCGTGCTGCTGCGTGGTGCCGCCGGATCCGGCAAGACCACTCTGGTGCAGTGGTTGGCGGTGAACGCCGCGCGGAACACACTTCCCGAACAACTCGCCCACTTCGACGGACGCATCCCCGTGGTGCTGCCGTTGCGGACGCTCGTTCGGGGCGCCGCGCTGCCCGCGCCGGCGGACTTCCTCAGTGCGGCAGGGCATCCGCTGAGCCCGCCCATGCGGTGGATGGACTCGGTGCTCGCCGAAGGGCGCGGGCTGCTCCTCGTCGACGGCGTGGACGAGATGCCCGAGGCCGACCGCGCGAGGACGAAGAACTGGCTGCTCAAGCTACTGGCCGCATATCCGCACACGGCCGTGGTGGTGACCACCCGGCCGACCGCAGTGGACGACGGGTGGCTGATCCGCAAGAAGTTCGCCGAGTTCCAATTGCTGCCGATGAACCTGCGGGACGTCACCGCTTTCGTGCACCGCTGGCACGTGGCAGCACGGTCCATCACCTCGTCCGAATTCGAGCACGCCCAACTCGACCGCTACGAAGAGCAGTTATTGTCTGCACTGCCGCGCAAACAGGATTTGTCCCGGCTCGCAACCAACCCCCTCATGTGCGCGATGATCTGCGCCCTGCACCGCGACCGGCGCGGGTTCCTGCCGAACAGCAGGATGAAGCTGTACGGCGCTGCGCTGACGATGCTGCTGGTCCGACGGGACCAGGAACGCGCGATAGCGGCGCCTGAGGGACTGGTGCTCTCGGAGGAGGCACAGCAGAAGATCCTTCAGGAGATCGCCTATTGGATGATCCGCAACGAGATCGCGGAGGCAGAGCAGCGGGACGTGGTCGGGCTGATCTCCCGGCTCCTGCCGGCCATGCCGCAGGTCGCGACTGTCGAGGACGCACCGAGTGTCTTCCGGTTCCTCCTGCACCGAAGCGGCGTCCTGCGCGCGCCCACGGCCATGACAGTGGACTTCATTCATCGGACGTTTCTGGACTATTTGGGGGCGCGGGCAGCCATTGAGGCGCAGGACATCAACATGATCGCCTCGCACGCCCATGAGCCGCAGTGGGAAGACATCGTCCGGATGGCTGTGGGCCATGCCCGGGACAGTGAACGGGCGGCGTTGCTGAAGCAGCTCGTGACTCGGGGAGACGCTGTTCCCGAGTCCTCGCACGACGTCAAAGTCCGGATCCATCTACTGGCAGCCGCCAGTCTGGAACATGCGACGAGCCTCGATCCGGAGATCCGCGCGGAGGTGGAGCGGCGCGCCGCCGCGCTTATCCCGCCGAAGAACGGTGACGAAGCTCAGTGGTTGTCTTACGCTGGCCCTCTCGTTCTGGATCTACTGCCCGGCCCGCTCGGCCTGTCGTACCGAGAAGCGGCGGCCGTCGTGACGACCGCCCGACTGATCGGCGGCGACCACGCGTTGCAGGTACTTCATGAGTACGCGGGGCATCCGGCGCACGCCGTACGGATCGAACTCGTCTCTGCCTGGGCGTCCTTCGACACGACCGCCTTTGCCGAACTCGTCCTCGCCCGCGTCGTCACTGACGATCTGACGATCGCGGTGCACTCCGAGGAACAGCTCGCCGCTCTGCACCTTGTGGGAACCGTGCCGGACGTGACATTTCATGGCCCCTTGAGCCCCGAGGGAATGGCGAGTGCCGTCCGAGCGGTACGAGCGAGCAGGGTCACCGTCTTTGACAACGGCCTACTGAAGAATCTCCTGGCATTCGTGGGGAAAGAATCGACCTCGGTGACCGAACTGAGCCTGGTGTCATGCGTTGAGGTCAACGACTACAGCGGCGTCGCGCCCCTCGGCCTGGCAGAGCTGAGCCTCTTCGGCGTGCACGTCTTGCAAGATCTGTCCGGACTCGATGCCCTCACCGATCTCCCGGCGCTCACGCTCAGCATGTTCGGCGGCTCAGGAGAGCCGGACACACTGACCCTGCCCGCCGACTTGCCCACTCTTCCGTCAATCACTCGGCTCCACCTCGTCCTACGGATCGACGAGGACACCACCTCCGGTCAGCTCAGGGAGTTGTTCCCGAACCTGGAACGGCTGCTCCTGCATTTGGAGTCCGATGAACCCGTCACCGTGGACCTCTCGGCCCTGGTCTGGGTTCCTGAGATCGAGGTCACGATCACCGGCGGTCTCGTACGCCTCAGGGGCGCAGATTTCCTCACCGTCCACCGTCGTTCCCGACCCACCGAGGACCCCTCATGACCCCCGCCCCCCTCCCCCGCATCGACCTCACCCAAGCCGTCCAGGCCGTCCGCGACCAGCTCATGGCCGCCGCCTCGCACAGCACCGGCCAGGACCTGCGCTTCGACGTCGGTGAGATCCAGATGGAGTTCGCCGTCGAGCTGCGGCACGACACTCATGTCAAGGGTGGCGTCAAAGCCTGGGTGGTTTCCGCCGACGCGGACACGGGGCGCGGGGCCGCCCACACCCACAAGGTCGCCTTCACGCTCAAGCCCAAGAACGCCCGCACCGGCGGGGATTGGGAGATCGGCAACGACGGACCCGAGGCCGACATCTCCGCGTTCGGTACGGGCGGATAGAGCGGGCGGCTACGCGCCCCACCCCGCCTGCTCCCCGCCCACCCGCTCCGCCACGATCTTCTTCCCGTAGCCCGACGCGTGGTACGCCGCCACCGGGTCCGCGTCCGCGCCCAGTTCGGCGCGGACCTCGGCCACCAGGGGGCGTACGTCCGTGTTGTAGGCGTCCATCAGTGCCGCGTTCGCCGCCAGGACGTCGCCGTCCCGTTGGGCGTCGGCCAGGGCCTCGGCGTCCACCAGCAGGGCCTTCGCCGTCGCCTCCTGGACGTTCATCACCGAGCGGATGACCGCGGGGACCTTCTCCTCGATGTTGTGGCACTGGTCGAGCATGAAGGCGATGTCCGCCGTGAACCCGCCGCCCCGGATGACCTCGTACATGATCCGGAAGAGCTGGAACGGGTCGGCCGCGCCGGCCATCAGGTCGTCGTCCGCGTAGAAGCGGGAGTTGAAGTCGAAGCCGCCGAGCTTCCCCTCCCGCAGCAGGATCGCGACGATGAACTCGATGTTCGTGCCGGGCGCGTGGTGGCCCGTGTCGACCACGACCTGGGCCTTCTCGCCGAGGCGCAGGCAGTGGGCGTACGCCGTGCCCCAGTCGGGGACGTCGGTGGCGTAGAAGGCCGGCTCGAACAGCTTGTACTCCACCAGCATCCGCTGGTCGTCGCCGAGCCGTTCGTACACGGCCGCCAGCGCCTCGGAGAGGCGGTCCTGGCGGGCGCGGATGTCGTCCTGGCCGGGGTAGTTGGTGCCGTCGGAGAACCAGAGCTTGAGGTCGCGTGACCCCGTCGCGTCCATGATGTCGACGCACTCCATGAGATGGCCGAGCGCCTTGCGGCGCACCGCCGCGTCCGGGTGGCAGACGCTGCCGAGCTTGTAGTCGTCGTCCTGGAAGACGTTGGCGTTGATGGTGCCGAGCCTCACGCCACGCTCCGCGGCGTACGCCGCCAGTGCGCCGTAGTCGTCGACCTTGTCCCAGGGGATGTGGAGCGCGACGGTCGGCGCGACGCCGGTGTGGGCGTGTACGCGGGCCGCGTCGTCCAGTTTCTCCTCGGGGGTACGGGGGACACCGGGCCGGGCGAAGACCTTGAACCGGGTCCCGCTGTTGCCGTACGCCCAGGACGGCGTCTCGACGGCCTGAGCCGCGAGGGCCGCCTTCACGGCGGAGATGTCGGTTCGGCTCGTCATCTCTCAACGCTCCATTCAGCAGACCATGGACAGACCATGAATCGATTCATCAAGGGCGATGATGAGCCGGGCCAACCGGCGTGTCAAGGCCCCGACTTGCCGACACCGCACCGACCGGCACCGTACGCCGAGAAGACGAGGTTTTCCGGTGCACGCCCATTGACGCGAAGCGCTCGGCCCGTCTAGCTTCCGGAAAAGTTGAATCCTTTCATGAGCGACCCCCGACCGACCATGAATGACGACCGACCCGACCGACCACACCAGCCCCGCCGAGGAGCCCGCCATGGAAAAGCCCGACAAGGGCCCGGCCCCTGTCCTGGCGCTGAGGGGAGTCTCCAAATCCTTCGGAGCCGTACGGGCCCTGCACGACGTCTCCCTGGATCTGCGGTCCGGTGAGATCCACGCCCTGGCCGGTGAGAACGGCGCGGGCAAGTCCACCCTGATCAAGACTCTCGCCGGAGTCCACCGCCCCGACGAGGGAGATCTCCTCCTCGCCGGTGAACCCGTCGTCTTCCACGGCCCCGCCGATGCCAGGGACGCCGGGATCGCCGTCATCTATCAGGAGCCGACGCTCTTCCCCGATCTCTCCATCGCCGAGAACATCTTCATGGGCCGCCAGCCCCGGCGTTCGGCCGGGCGCATCGACCGCAAGGCCGTCCACCGCGCGACGGCCGATCTGATGAGCAGACTCGGGGTCGCGCTCGATCCGCAGCGGCCCGCGCGCGGGCTGTCCATCGCCGACCAGCAGATCGTCGAGATCGCCAAGGCGCTCTCCTTCGACGCGCGCGTCCTGATCATGGACGAGCCGACGGCCGCGCTCACCGGCGGTGAGACCGCCCGGCTGTTCTCCGTCGTACGGACACTGCGGGCGGAGGGCGCGGCGGTGCTGTTCATCTCGCACCGGCTGGAGGAGATCTTCGGCCTCTGCTCGCACGTCACCACCCTGCGCGACGGCCGGCACGTCGCGTCGGAGTCGCTCGACGGGCTCACCGAGGACGACCTCGTGCGCCGTATGGTCGGCCGCGATCTGGACGACCTGTATCCGAAGGCGGCTGCCGAACCCGGCTCGACGGTGCTGTCCGTGAGCCGGCTGACCCGGGAGGGTGTCTTCAGGGACATCTCGTTCGAGGTGCGGCGGGGTGAGATCGTCGCCCTGGCCGGGCTGGTGGGCGCGGGGCGCAGCGAGGTGGCGCAGGCCGTCTTCGGGGTGGACCGGGCCGACGCGGGTGAGGTGAGGGTCGACGGGCGTGTGCTGCCCGCCGGTTCACCGACGGCCGCGATGGACGCCGGGCTCGCGCTCGTACCCGAGGACCGGCGGCTGCGCGGTCTGGTGATGGAGATGTCCATCGAGCGGAACATCGGTCTGACGGGGCTGCGCGACGTGCGCCGCCGCGGACTGGTCAGCCGGGCGCTCGAACACGGGCGCGCCGCCGACTGGGCGGTGAAGCTCCAGCTGAAGTACAACAAGCTCGCCGATCCGGTGTCCGTCCTGTCCGGCGGCAACCAGCAGAAGGTCGTCCTCGCGAAGTGGCTGGCCACCGACCCGGCCGTGCTGATCGTCGACGAGCCCACGCGCGGCATCGACGTCGGTACGAAGGCCGAGGTCCACCGGCTGCTGTCGTCCCTGGCCGCGGACGGGCTCGCCGTCCTGATGGTCTCGTCCGATCTCCCCGAGGTGCTGCGCATGGCCGACCGGATCCTCGTGATGCACGAGGGACGGCTCACCGCCGAGATACCGCGTGAGCGGGCGACGGAGGAGAGCGTGATGGCCGCGGCCACCGGCCGTACGGAGAGCGGTCGTACGGAGCCCGGCGGTACGGAGAGCGGTCGTACGGAGCCCGGCGGTACGGAGAGCGGCCGCACGGACAACAGCAGCGGCACGGAGACCGGCCGTACGGAGACCGAACCACCGGCCGGCGAACGCGCGGCGACCGGAGGCACGGCGGCAAAGGAGCCGACGCCATGACCACCACGCTCGACAAGCCCACCCCGGACACCCCCGACACGCCGGGCACTCCGGAGGCCGCGGGCGACGACGGCCGGTCGGCCAGGTCGATCGTCGACGCCGTCTTCCGCGCCCGGGAGATCGCGATCGGTGGCGCGCTCGCGCTGCTGATCCTCGGCACCTGGCTCGCCAACCCCGGCTTCCTCGACGACCAGGGCGTCAAGGACCTGCTCCTCAACTCCTCGATCCTGGTGCTGCTCGCCGTCGGTCAGTCCGTCGTCGTGATGACGCGCAACATCGATCTGTCGGTCGGCTCGGTCGTGGGTCTCACGGCGTTCGCCTGCGGTCACTTCGTCTCCGGCACCGACCACAGCGCGCTCACCGTCGTCCTGCTCGGTGTCGCGCTCGGTACCGTCTGCGGCCTGGTCAGCGGCGCGCTCGTCAGCTTCGGCCGGGTGCCCGCGCTGGTGGTGACGCTCGGCATGCTCTACATCATCCAGGGCATCGACCACGCCTGGGCGCACGGCGAGCAGATCAACGCCGTGAACGTCCCCGACGGTGTGCTCTCGCTCGGTTCCGGCAGCGTCCTCGGGATTCCGTATCTGCCGCTGATCTCGGCCGCCGTACTCGCCGCGACCGGCTACTTCCTGCGTACGTACCGCAGTGGGCGTGAGCTGTACGCGATCGGGTCGAGCCCGGACGCCGCGCGGCTGGCGGGGATTCCCGTACGGCGCCGGATCCTGGCCGCCTACGCGTTCTCCGGCGCGATCGCGGGCTTCGCCGGCGCGCTGTGGCTCGCTCGCTTCGGCACCGTCGTCGCGGACGCGGCCAACGGCTGGGAGCTGACCGTCGTCAGCGCCGTCGTCGTCGGCGGCGTCGCCATCACCGGCGGCACGGGCACCGTCTGGGGCGCGGCGCTCGGCGCGCTGCTGCTCACCACCATCGGCAGCGCACTGGTCGTCCTCAAGGTCGACTCCTTCTGGCAACAGGCCATCACCGGCGTGCTGTTGCTCGCGGCCATCACCACCGACCGCATCTTGCAGGTGCGTACGACCAGCGCGCTCAGGAAGAGGAGCCGACGATGACCGGGAGCACCGGCAACACCACGAAGAGCCCGACGAGCCCGAAGAGTCCGACGAGCTCGAAGACCGCACTGACGAAGTATCTGCGCTGGGACACGGCCGTCGGCATCCTGCTGATCGCGGTCTTCCTGGCGGGCACCGGCACCACGGACGGGTTCGCCAACACGGACAACCTCTCGGCCGCCCTCGGGGACGTCTCCGAGATCGCGCTCATCGCGCTGCCGATGACGCTGCTGGTGGTCGCCGGGCAGGTCGACCTCTCCGTCGCCTCGATGCTGGGGCTGTCCAGCGCCCTCGCCGGCTCGCTCTGGCAGGCGGGCTTCGCCTTCGAACTGATCGTGCCCATCTGCCTGTTGGCGGGCGCGGTCGGCGGGCTGCTGAACGGCTGGCTCGTCACCCGGGTCGGACTGCCCTCGCTGGCCGTCACCATCGGCACGCTCACGCTCTACCGGGGCCTGGCCTCCGTCATCCTCGGCGACGAGGCGGTGGCCGACTTCCCCGAGACGTACTCCCAGTACGCGGCGTACACGGAGACGGTGCCCGGCACCTTCATCCCGTATCCGGTCGCGCTGTTCGCGGTGCTCGCCGTCATCACGGCCATAGCCCTGCACTGCACGGGCTTCGGCCGTTCGCTGTTCGCGATCGGTGCCCAGGAGGACGCCGCGTGGTTCGCGGGCATCCGGGTCAAGCGGCTCAAGCTGGTGCTGTTCGTGGTGTCCGGTCTCGTCGCCTCGTTCGCCGGGATCGTCTACACCCTGCGCTACGGCAGCGCGCGCGCCGACAACGGGCTCGGTCTCGAACTGGTCGTCATCGCCTCGGTGTTGCTCGGCGGCGTCGACTTCGACGGCGGGAAGGGCACGCTCGGCGGCGCCGTCGCGGGTGTGCTGCTGATCGGGCTCCTCACGAATCTGCTGACCCTCAACGACATCTCCAACGAGATCCAGGTGATCGTCACCGGTCTGCTGCTCGTCGCCTCCGTCCTGACTCCCCGGATCATCGCCGTGCTCGCGGAGCGCCGACATCGGCGTACGGCCGCCGAGGAATCCGTCCCGGTCTCCGCCGCGCTCTGACGTCACGCGTTCCTGTCACCCTCCTCGTCGCCCTCCTCCTCGTCACCCTCCTCTGACTTCTCCGTTTCCGACCCTCCCGAAAGGCATCCACCATGCTGTCGCAGGCCCGCACCCGACGCCGCGGCGTCGTCACCGCATCCGCCGCGCTCTGCGCCCTGACGCTCGCCGTGTCCGGCTGCTCGGGCACGACGAAGGACTCCGTCAAGGACGACGCACCCGCCAAGTCGGGCGACGCCAAGGCGAATCCGGACGCCCCGCTCAAGAAGGGCCTGAAGATCGCCTTCCTGCCCAAGCAGATCAACAACCCGTACGAGAAGATCGTGGACGACGCCGGCATAGCGGCGGCCGGGGAGATCGGCGCCACGGGCAAGGAGGTCGGGCCCTCCAACGCGAAGGCGTCCTCCCAGGTGTCGTACATCAACACCCTCATCCAGCAGAAGCAGGACGCGATCCTCATCGCGGCGAACGACCCCAACGCGGTGTGCGGACCGCTCAAGCAGGCGATGAAGCAGGACATCAAGGTGGTCGCGTACGACTCCGACACCGCCAAGGACTGCCGTCAGCTCTTCATCAACCAGGCCAGCTCCGAGGAGATCGGCCGCAGCCAGGTCCGCAACATCGCCGAGCAGCTCGGCAACAAGGGTGAGATCGCGATCCTGTCGGCGACGCAGAACGCGACGAACCAGAACACCTGGATCGAGTTCATGAAGGACGAGCTGGCGAAGCCCGAGTACAAGGACATGAAGCTGGTCAAGGTCGCGTACGGGGACGACCAGGACCAGAAGTCGTTCCAGGAGACGCAGGGGCTCCTCAAGGCGTACCCGAACCTCAAGGGGATCATCTCGCCCACGACCGTCGGCATCGCGGCGGCGGCCCGTTACATCGGCGACTCCTCCTACAAGGGGAAGGTCGTCCTGAACGGCCTCGGCACGCCCAACCAGATGCGCAAGTACATCGAGAACGGCACGCTGGAGCAGTTCTCGCTGTGGGACCCGAAGAAGCTCGGCTACCTCGGTACGTACGCGGCGGCGGCGCTGGCGTCCGGTCAGATCACCGGCGCCGAGGGCGAGAAGTTCAAGGCCGGCGACCTGGGTGAGTACACGGTCGGCAAGGACGGGGAGATCATCCTCGGCCCGCCGACGGTCTTCGACGCGAAGAACATCGGCGGCTTCGACTTCTGAGGCCGCGATGGACCGCGTGTGCTTTCTGCTGAAGGTCAGGCGGGAGCGGCTGGCCGAGTACCGCGAGCGTCACACGGCCGTCTGGCCGGAGATGCTCGCGGCGCTCAGCGCCTCCGGCTGGCGCGACTACTCGCTCTTCCTGCGCGACGACGGGCTGTTGGTCGGCTATCTGGTGACCGACGACTTCGCCGCCGCGCGGGCGGCGATGGCCGCCACGGACGTCAACACCCGCTGGCAGGCGGAGATGGCGCCGTACTTCGAGGCGTTGGACGGTGCCGGGCCGGACGGCGCGATGGTGCCGCTGACGGAAATCTTCCATCTCGACTGAGACAGCCGGCCAGCCAGCCATTGCAAGATGCGAGAAGCAGGGACGAGAAAGCAGGAAGCACACCGCACGTCGCACGTCGCACGTCGCACACCAGGAGAGCGGGAGCAACGCCATGAACGCACCGACCAACCCACGCCGTACCCGGATCGGTCTCGTCTCCGGCGGGCTCGGCGCGTACTGGCCCCAGTTCCCCGACCTTCTCCCCCAACTCAAGCGCTCCGCACGGCGGGTGACGGACCGTCTGACCCAGTTCGACGCCGAGGTCGTGGACGTCGGATTCATCTCCGACGCCGAGGAGGGGGCGGCCGCCGCCGAGAAGCTGCGCGCCGCCGACTGCGATCTGATCGTCGGCTTCCTCACCACCTACATGACGGCGACCATGCTCGTGCCCGTCGCCCAGCGCAGCGGCGCGCCGGTGCTGCTCATCAATCTCCAGCCGACCGAGGCGATGGACCACGCGACGTTCGGCACCGGTGAGTGGCTGGCGTACTGCGGCGCCTGTCCCCTGCCGGAGATGGCGAACGCCTTCGAGCGTGTCGGGGTGCCGTTCCGTTCCGTCTCCGGGTATCTGGAGGACGAGCGGGCGTGGGAGCGGATCGGCCGGTGGATCAGGGCGGCCGGGGTACGCGGCGTGCTGCGCACGGGCCGGCACGGTCTGATGGGGCATCTCTATCCCGGCATGTACGACGTGTCGACGGACCTGACGATGGTGCCGGCGAACCTCGGCGGCCATGTGGAGGTCCTGGAGTTCGACGATCTGCGCGTCCGGGCCACGGGAGCCGACGACGCGGCGGTAACGGCGAAGCTGGCCGAGACACGCGCGGCGTTCGAGATCGCGGACTCCGTGGTCGAGGAGGACCTGGTGTGGGCCGCCCGGGTGTCCGTCGGGCTCGACCGGCTGGTGGACGACTTCGGTCTCGACTCGCTGGCGTACTACCACCGGGGTCTGGAGGGTGAGATCCATGAACGGCTCGGCGCCGGCATGATTCTCGGCTCCTCGTTGCTGACGGCGCGTGGTGTGCCCGCCTGCGGGGAGTACGAGCTGCGCACGTCACTGGCCATGCTGATCACGGACCGGCTGGGCGCGGGCGGCACCTTCACCGAGCTGCAGGCGCTGAACTTCCGCGACGGCGTGGTCGAGATGGGGCATGACGGGCCCGCCAACCTGACGGTCTGCGCGCGCCGCCCGGTGCTGCGCGGCCTCGGGGTCTACCACGGCAAACGCGGCTGGGGTGTGTCCGTCGAGTGCGACGTCCGGCGGGGGCCGGTGACGCTCGTGGGACTCGGCCAGTCCAGGGACGGTCGCTACAGGCTGGTCGCCGCGGTGGGTAAAGTGGTCGAAGGCCCGCTGCTGGAGATCGGCAACACCACATCGCGTGTCGACTTCGGCCGCGACCCGGGCGAGTGGACCGACGCGTGGAGTGCGAGCGGAGTGGGGCACCACTGGGCGCTCGCCACCGGCGACATCATTCCGGAGCTGCGCGCGCTGGGCGGTCTGAGCGGTCTGGAGCTGGTGGAGGTCACTGACTGATGGCGCAATCGGTGGGAATCAAGGACGTCGCCCGGGTGGCGGGCGTCTCCGTCGGCACGGTGTCGAACGTGATCAACCGGCCTGACTCCGTGGCCGAGGAGACGCGGGCGAGGGTGCTGTCCACCATCGAGCGTCTGGGCTATGTACGGAGTGAATCGGCCCGCCATCTGCGGGCGGGCCGCAGCCGGATCATCGCGCTGCTGGTGCTCGACATGGCGAACCCGTTCTTCGTGGACGTCGCCACCGGCGCCGAGCGGGTGGCCCGGCAGTCGGGGCTCGGTGTGATGCTCTGCAACAGCGCGCAGAGCAGCAGCGAGGAGGCCGAGTATCTGGGGCTGTTCAGCGAACAGCGGGTACGTGGCGTGCTGATCACACCGACGGACGAGACGGGCCGGAATCTGGAGGGCTTCCGGCGGCAGGACATCCCGTTCGTCTTCGTGGACCGGGTGGTGCCGAGCACCGAGGGGTGTTCGGTGTCCGTGGACGATGTGACCGGCGGGGCGCTGGCCGTACGTCATCTGCTCGCCCAGGGGCACACCGACATCGCGTACGTGTCGGGGCCGCTGCATCTCGCGCAGTGCCGCGACCGGCGGGCGGGCGCGTTGCTGGCGCTGGAGGAGGCCGGGCTGCCGGCCGACCGGCTGCGGGTGGTGGAGGCGGAGCGGCTGGACGTGTCGGCGGGGCGTGACTCCGGGGCGCGGCTGCTGGGGCTGCACAGCAGGCCGAGCGCGGTGTTCTGCGCGAACGACCTGCTGGCTCTGGGGGTGCTTCAGTCGATGTACGGGGCGGGGGTGGCCGTGCCGGACGAGATGGCGCTCGTGGGGTACGACGACATCGAGTTCGCGTCGGCCGCCGCCGTGCCGCTCACATCGGTGCGCCAGCCGGCCTCGCAGATGGGGCGGCTCGCGGCGGAGCTGCTGATCGAGGAGACCGGCGAGTCGGCGGGCGATCACCGGCATCAACGGATCGTGCTCCAGCCGGAGTTGGTGGTGCGGGAGTCGTCGATGCCGCGCGCCGGCGGCGGGCACCGGAGCTGACGTACCGCCACCATGCTTGAGGGTTCGGGACCGTGCCGGTCCGGAGCCCTCAGGCGTCGGGCCGGCTGTGTGTTCCGCCCTCGATCGCCGGGCCGGCTCGGCAACCCGGCGATCGAGGGCGAGCGGCTCTCCCGGTCAGCCCCGGGCCACGAAGTCCCACGCGCCGTGGGGGGCGCGGTAGATCTGGAAGCCCGGCTCCGTACGGACGAACGTCGCGCCCTTCGGTGCCGTCACCTTGTCCCTCCGCTCGGCCGGCACATGGACCTCCGCGCTCGACCCGACCGGCACCTTCACGGTCAGCCGCAGGTCGCGGCCGACCTTGGACCAGGCGACGGAGGCCGGTCCGCGTACCGTACGGATCGAGGTACGCGCCCAGCTGACCCCGGTGCGGGCGTCGGGGCGGACGGTGAAGGTGCGGTAGCCGTCGTCGCCGGGGCGCAGGCCGGCGACGTTCTCGTACAGCCACTGTGTGACGGTGCCCTGGAAGTAGTGGTCGCGGGAGCGCGAGTCGAGGTGCCACATCTCCCACATGGTGTCGGCGCCGTTGTCGAACCAGTAGCCCCAACTCGGGTAGCCGCGCTGGGTGGCGATGGCGTGGGCGATGTCGGGGTGGCCGTGCGCGGACAGGACGCGCAGCAGCACGCTGGTGCCGAGTGCGCCGGTGTTGAGGTGGTTGCCGCGCTCGGTGATGTCGGCGACGAGGCTGTCCACGACGGAGGCGCGGGCGCCGGCGGGGACGAGGCCGAAGGCGAGGGGGATCGCGTTGGAGGTCTGCCGGTAGTCCGGGTCCTTCGCGGTGCTGTAGTGGCCGGCGTCGTTGAGGAATTCGGCGTTCAGGGCGTCCTTGAGCCCGGTGGCCGCCGTGCGGTAGCGCCGCGCGACGTCGTCGTGGCCCAGCAGTTCCCCCATCTCGGCGGTGTGCGTCAGCGCCCGGTGCAGATAGGCGGTGGCCGTCAGACGGGTGTCCTCGGGCGGGTTGCCGCCGTAGCCGGGTGGCAGGTAGTCGCCGAGGGCGGTGATGGCGAGGCCGTCCACGAGGCGGTCCAGTTCCCAGTCCAGATAGCGGGTGAGGACGGGCCAGTGCTGCCGGGCGACGCGGTCGTCGCCGTACACCCGGTACATCTCGCGCACCAGGAACGGGTAGACGGTGGTCCACTCGGGTGACGGGCCGAGGTCGCCGTAGCCCCAGCCGCCGCTCGGGACGATCACCGGCAGTTGTCCGTCGGTGTTCTGACTGTCTTTCAGGTCGTCCAGCCACTTGCCGAGGAAGCGGTGTACGCCGAAGTCGTACGCGAGGGTGGGCGCCCCGAGTTGGGCGTCGCCGGTCCAGCCGTTCTTCTCGTACATGGGGGTGTCGGTCGGGATGCCGTGCAGGTTGTTCAGGAGGGTGCGGCGCATCGCCTTGTCGAGCGTCTCGTAGAAGGGCTCGGAGCAGGAGAACGCGCTGACCTCGTCGACCTTGGTGTGGACGGTCCGGCCGAGCACGTCGGACGGCTCGGGGCGGCTGGGCAGGCCCTCGATCTGTACGTAGCGGAAGCCCTTGTAGGAGAACGACGGCTCCCACACCTCGGGCTTTCCGCCGCCCGCGCAGATGTACTCGTCGCGCTGGAAGCGGCCCGGTACGTGTCCCGTCTCGGCGTGGACGCTGCCGTCGGCCTTGAGTATCTCGCCGTGAATGAGTGAAACGGTCGTGCCCGCAGGCGCGTTGACGGTCAGTCGGGTCCAGCCGGCGGTGGTCCGGCCCATGTCGACCACATACACACCGGGACGCAGTTCGCTGATCTTGGTGGGTGTGATGGTGTCGATGATCTCGATGGGGTCGTGCGGCTGGGCGCGCAGGGCGCCCTTCGGTGCCTGCTGGGCGCCCGGTGCGCGCCAGGCGCGGTCGTCGAAGCCCGGCCGCGTCCAGTTCTCGGGAGCGAGGCGCGCGTCGTATGTCTCCCCGGCGTAGAGGGAGTTGGTGAGGGTGGGCCCCTCGGTCATGCGCCAGTCGGTGTCGGAGACGACGGTGGTGCGGGTGCCGTCCGGGTGTTCGGCCTCCAGCCGGCACAGCAGGCGGGGTTCACCGTGCCAGGGCGGTTGGTGCCAGTTCCAGACGTTGGGGGTGGTCATGCCGTAGAAGCCGCGGCCGAGGGTGACGCCGATGGCGTTGTCGCCGCGGCGCAGGAGGGAGGTCACGTCGTGCACGGCGTACAGGACGGTCTCGTCGTAGTCGGTGAAGCCGGGGTCGAGCACCTGCTCGCCGATGGGCCGGCCGTTCAACTCCGCTACGTAGTAGGCGAGTCCGCTGATGTAGAGGCGGGCGCGGGTGACGGGCTTGCGTACGGTGAACTCGCGGCGCAGCAGCGGTGCGGGCGCCTCGGGCAGGGAGACGGACACGTCGTCGCCCCAGGGGCCTTCGCCGTACGGGGCGAGGACGGTGGCGGCGGTCCAGCCGCTGTCGTCGAAGTCCGGCCGCTGCCAGCCCTGTTGTTCGGTCTCGGAGGTCAGCCAGTTGTCGGCGGTGACGAGTTCCCGGGTCTGGCCGTCGGTGGTCTTCACGACGAGGCGCGCGATGAATCCGCCCGGGTTGACGGAGGCGCCGCCGCGGTTGGTGGCGACGGCGGCGAGGACGACGCGCTGCCCGGCCGCCTTGACGGCTTCGGTGACATCGGCGGTCCTGCCGGTGCGCCAGCCGTCCTGCTGCTGGGGCGCGTGGGCCACCTGGGCGCCGTCGAGGTGAAGGGTGAAGTCGTCGTCGGCGGTGGCGACGAAGGTGGCGCTGTCGATGCCGGCCCCGGCGGGGAGGTCGAGGGCGGCGCGGAACCAGCGTGGTCCGGCGGGGGCGTTGCCGGTGGTCGCGCCCTTGGACCAGATCCAGGAGGCGCCTTCGAGACCGAGGGGGGTGGCGCCGGCGTCGGCGCCGATCCACCGGGCGCCCCACTTCTCGTCGCCGAGCGCGGTCTCCCACCAGCCGGCCGTACTCCAGGGCGAGACGTCGCCGTCGCCGTCCCAGACGCGGACCTGCCAGTGGCAGCGGGTACGGGGCGGCAGCGCGGGCCCGGCGTAGGGGACGGCGACGCTGCGGTCGGAGGTCACCTTGCCGGTGTCCCAGAGGAGTTCGCGCCCCTTGGTGAGGTCGCGCGGGTCGGTGGCGGCCCTGATCTGGTACGCGCGCTGCCCGGCGCCGTGGCCGTCGGCGGTCAGCTCCCAGGCGAGGAGGGGGTTGGGGTTGTCGGTGCCGAGGACGTGTTCCGCGTACTCGACCTTCGCGGCGACGACGCGCAGCCCGCCGCCTCGGCCGTGCCGGGGCCCGTCGCCCTTTCCGGGTGTGGCGGCCGAGGCCACCGGGCCCGCGGCGAGCGAGACGATCCCGGCGCCCGCGCCCACCGAGGTGCCCAGGAGACCTCTGCGTGTCCAGCCCATGCCCATGCCCGCCCCTTTGATTGAATCGTTTCATGTCCCGTGTCAAGAATCGTAGAGCCGACCCCGGAGGGCTCACAAGAGGTGCGCAAGGGGCTGCTGTGGATGCCTGACGCGGCATCGCTTCTTGCTGTGATCGGAGAGAGTTTTGCGTCCGGAAGGCGGTCGGCGATCTCCCGAAGCATCCGTGCGCTCACCGGAGTTGGGGAGACGAGTGATCAACCCCCAGACCAACTTGCGTGTATATGGCGGGAATCCGGCAGTGTGAGGCGCCTAGGAATTCTTACCAGGCATTCATTTCTTGCGCAGATTCATAGACTTCCTGCGGAACCACTTCTAGCCTTTTCGCGTCCGCAGAGTCCCCACGAGCCGCAAGGACGTATGTCTGTGACACCTCCCCCAAGACGCCGCCTGTTCCGCCGCGGCGTATCCGCCTCACTCTCCGCCTCCCTGGCTCTCGCGACGGTGGTGGCCGGGACGGCCGCCGTCGTCGTCATGACCGCCGCCCCGGCGGCCATGGCCGCCGGAGTCCCCGCCCCCTCACCCGTCGGCATCCCCGGCCGTGGCGCCACCGTGCCCTTCGTGGAGCACGAGGCCGAGTACGCCGCCACCAACGGCACCCTGATCGGCCCCAACCGGCTGTACGGATCGCTTCCCTCGGAAGCCTCCGGGCGGCAGGCCGTGACGCTCGACGCGGTCGGTGAGTACGTGGAGTTCACCCTCACCAAGCCGGCCAACGCCATGACCTTCCGCTACTCGCTGCCCGACAACTCCGCGGGGACCGGCCGGGACGCCGGGATCGATGTGCGGGTCAACGGCAACCAGCTCAAGAACGTGCCGGTGACCTCCAAGTACGGCTGGTACTACGGCGGTTACCCGTTCAACAACAACCCCGGCGACACCAACCCCCACCACTTCTACGACGAGACGCGCACCATGTTCGGCTCGACCCTGGCGACCGGCACCAAGGTCCGCCTCCAGGTGTCGTCGACCGCGCAGTCCCCCACGTTCACCATCGACCTCGCCGACTTCGAGCAGGTGGCCGCTCCGATCGGCAAGCCCTCGGGCGCACTGGACGTCGTGGCCGACTTCGGCGCCGACCCGACGGGAGCCGCCGACTCGACCGCCAAGTTCCAGGCGGCGGTGGCCGCCGGGCAGGCGCAGAACAGAGCCGTCTACATCCCGCAGGGCAACTTCGAGATCCAGGACCACATCGTGGTCGACAAGGTGACCCTCGCGGGAGCGGGACCCTGGTACAGCGTCCTGAAGGGCCGTCACCCCACCGACCGCAGCAAGGCGGTCGGGGTCTACGGCAAGTACGCGAACCAGGGCGGCAGCAGCGACGTCACCCTCAAGGACTTCGCCATCATCGGCGACATCCGTGAGCGCGTGGACAACGACCAGGTCAACGCCATCGGTGGGGCGCTGTCCAACTCCGTCATCGACAACATCTGGATGCAGCACACCAAGTGCGGTGCCTGGGTGGACGGTCCGATGAACAACCTCACCATCAAGAACAGCCGCATCCTGGACCAGACGGCCGACGGGGTGAACTTCCACTACGGCGTCACGAACTCCACCGTCACCAACACCTTCGTCCGCAACACCGGTGACGACGGTCTGGCCATGTGGGCGGAGAACATCCCGAACGTCAACAACAAGTTCACCTTCAACACGGTGATCCTGCCGATCCTGGCGAACAACATCGTCACGTACGGCGGCAAGGACATCACCATCTCCGACAACGTCATGTCGGACACCATCACCAACGGCGGCGGCCTGCACATCGCCAACCGCTATCCGGGCGTCAACTCCGGTCAGGGCACGGCGGTCTCGGGCACCCACACCGCCGCGCGCAACACGCTGATCCGGGCCGGGAACAACGACTTCAACTGGCAGTTCGGCGTCGGCGCGGTGTGGTTCAGCGGGCTCAACGAGCCCATCAACAACGCCACGATCAACATCACCGACACCGAGATACTCGACAGCTCCTACGCCGCGATCCATCTGATCGAGGGCGCGACGAACGGGCTGAACTTCAAGAACATCAAGATCGACGGCGCGGGTACCTACGCGCTGCAGATCCAGGCACCGGGCAAGGCCACGTTCGAGAACGTCAAGGCCACCAACATCGCCCAGTCCAACAAGATCCACAACTGTGTGGGCGCCGGATTCCAGATCACCCAGGTCGGCAGCGGCAACTCCGGCTGGTACTCCAACCCGCCCGCCTGCACCGGTGTGTGGCCCGCGCCCCAGTGGACCAACGGCGGTGTGCCCGGCGGTCCGATCGACCCCACCGACCCCACCGACCCGACTGACCCGACGGATCCGACCGACCCGCCGGACGAGGGCAACCTCGCCCAGGGCCGTCCGGTCACCGCGACCGGCCAGGCGCAGACGTACGGCCCCGGCAACGCCGTGGACGGCAACGCCAACACCTACTGGGAGAGCACCAACAACTCGTTCCCGCAGTCCATCACCGTGGATCTCGGCGCGGCGAAGAACGTCGACCGGCTGGTGCTCAAGCTGCCGCCCGCCGCGGCGTGGCAGACCCGCACGCAGACCCTCAGTGTTTCGGGCAGCACCAACAACTCGACCTACACCTCACTCAAGGCGTCGGCGGGTGTCACCTTCAACCCGTCGAGCGCCAACACCGCCACCGTCACCCTGCCCGGGACGGCGACCCGTTACGTACGGGTGACCGTCACCGGCAACACCGGCTGGCCGGCCGCGCAACTCTCCGAACTGGAGGTCTACGCCGACTGATGCGACGCGGGGCGGTGGGGCGGGGCGGCCCGGGCCCCCCCCGGGGC
>NZ_JBHUZM010000084.1:0-32694 GCF_042667665.1 Streptomyces sp. NPDC057307
CCTCTTTGTAAAGTGGGCGGCGCGTCAACAATGTAATAAGAATCCAAAGGTGCGCCGGGAAGTCTGGTCGGCAGGCAATTCGTCATGCCCGCTCAACCGACCGGAGGACCCCCTCGTGGCCACCCCGCGCACTTTCCTCGGACGCCTCCCGCTCCCCGAGCGGACGTATCTCGCGAGCGCGCTGCGGACCGAGACGGTCGGCGGTGTCCTGCTGCTCGTGGCCGCGGTCGCCGCCCTGATCTGGGCCAACACCCCGCTCAGCGCCAGCTACACGACCGTCGGCGACTTCCATCTGGGCCCGGCCTCGCTCGGCCTGGACCTCTCGATCCGGCACTGGGCCGCCGACGGGCTGCTCGCCGTCTTCTTCTTCGTCGCCGGCATCGAGCTGAAGCGCGAACTGGTGGCCGGTGAGCTGCGCGACCCGAAGGCCGCGGCCCTCCCCGTGATCGCGGCGCTCTGCGGCATGGCCGTGCCCGCGCTCGTCTATGTGCTCGTCAACGTCGTGGGCGGCGGATCCACGGACGGCTGGGCCGTTCCCACGGCCACCGACATCGCCTTCGCGCTGGCCGTGCTCGCCGTCCTCGGCACCTCGCTGCCGTCCGCGCTGCGCGCGTTCCTGCTCACCCTCGCCGTCGTGGACGACCTCTTCGCGATCCTGATCATCGCGATCTTCTTCACCAGCGACATCGACTTCGTGGCCCTGGCGGGCGCCTTCGTGGCGCTCGCCGTCTTCTGGCTCCTCCTCAGGAAGGGGGTGCGCGGCTGGTACGTGTATGTCCCGCTGGCCCTCGTCGTCTGGGGCCTGATGTACAACAGCGGCGTCCACGCCACCGTCGCCGGGGTCGCGATGGGCCTGATGCTGCGCTGCGTCAGGCACGAGGGCGAGGAGCAGTCCCCCGGCGAGCACATCGAACATCTCGTCCGCCCGCTGTCGGCCGGCCTCGCCGTGCCGCTGTTCGCGCTCTTCTCCGCGGGTGTCTCCATCAGCGGCGGCGCGCTGGCCGACGTCTTCACCCGGCCGGAGACCCTGGGGGTGGTCCTGGGGCTGGTCGTCGGCAAGGCCCTCGGCATCTTCGGCGGCACCTGGCTGGCCGCGCGCTTCACCAAGGCCGAACTGAACGAGGATCTGACCTGGCCGGACATCCTCGCCGTGTCGACGCTCGCCGGAATCGGCTTCACCGTCTCGCTGCTCATCGGCGAACTCGCCTTCATCGGCGATCCCGGTCTGACGGAGGAGGTGAAGGCAGCCGTCCTGACGGGTTCGGTGATCGCCGCCGTACTCGCCGCCGTACTCCTGCGGCTGAGGGTGCGTACGTACCGGGCGCTGTACGACTCCGAGGAGCTCGACGAGGACATGGACGGGGTCCCCGACATCTACGAGCAGGACGACCCGGCGTACCACTTGAGAATGGCCGCGATCTACGAGGGGAAGGCGGCCGAACACCGCCGGTTGGCGGAACACGCCGCAGCGACGCGCGATGAGGGCGCCGGTCCGGCATGATCTGACATCCGGCACTGATCCGGCTTCCGGCATGATCTGAAGGCGCAGAGCCGGAAGAATCCCAGATCTGCGAGAGCGCAGCCGAAACGAGGGAGTCAACGATGAGCGACCCCGGCAGCCATGCCGCCGTCACCACCGCACCTGTCGACGCGGTTCCGGCCGTCCGGGCCAACGGCGCCGACCGCAGCCTCGGACAGTTGGTCTCATCCGCGACGGCGGAGGTGTCCGCGCTGGTGCACGACGAGATCGCGCTGGCCAAGGCCGAAGTGCGACAGGACGTCAAGCGGGGCGTGATGGGCAGCGCCGCGATCGGTATCGCGGGAGTGTTCGCGCTTTTCTCGCTGCCGGTGCTGAGCTTTGCCGCCGCGTACGGGATCCACAACTGGGGCCTCGGGCTCGCCTGGTCGTTCCTGATCGTGGGCGGAGCGTTTCTGCTCATCGCGGGACTGCTGGCGCTGATCGCCGTGCGAAAGTTCAAGAAGGTCAAGCCGCCGGAGAAGACCATCGCGTCCGCCAAGGAGACGGCGGCCGTGCTCCAGACGGTCAAACCGCATCCGCGCCCCGTCCATGAGGCGGACAAGACTGTGGCACGCTCGTCTGTATGACCGCCCCCGAAAACGGCCCTGGCACCACCTCCGGCAGCGTTCCCGGCGCGACCGTCGCGGCCGATGTGCGCCTCGACGGGCCCTGGACGCACCGGGACGTGGCGGCCAACGGAGCCCGCTTTCATATCGCCGAGATGGGTGACGGGCCGCTGGTGCTGCTGCTGCACGGCTTCCCGCAGTTCTGGTGGACCTGGCGGCACCAGCTGCCCGCGCTCGCCGAGGCCGGGTACCGGGCCGTCGCGATGGACCTGCGGGGCGTGGGCGGCAGCGACCGTACGCCCCGGGGTTACGACCCCGCCAACCTGGCGCTCGACATCACCGGTGTGGTGCGCTCGCTCGGCGAGCCGGACGCCGCTCTCGTCGGGCACGACCTCGGCGGGTATCTCGCCTGGACCGCGGCCGTGATGCGGCCGAAGCTGGTGCGCAGGCTCGCCGTGTCGTCGATGCCGCACCCGCGCCGCTGGCGGTCCGCGATGCTGTCGGACTTCTCGCAGAGCAGGGCCGGCTCGTACATCTGGGGTTTCCAACGGCCATGGCTGCCGGAGCGTCAGCTCGTCGCCGACGACGGGGCCTTGGTGGGCGAGCTGATCCGCGACTGGTCGGGGCCGCAGCCGCCCGACGACAAGACGGTCGACATCTACCGGCGGGCGATGACCATCCCCTCGACGGCGCACTGCTCGATCGAGCCGTACCGTTGGATGGTGCGGTCGATGGCGCGGCCGGACGGAATCCAGTTCAACCGGCGGATGAAGCGTCCGGTGCGGGTGCCGACCCTCCAGTTGCACGGGTCGCTCGATCCGGCGATGCGTACGCGCAGTACGGCCGGGTCCGCCGAGTACGTCGAAGCGCCGTACCGGTGGCGGCTGTTCGACGGTCTTGGCCATTTTCCGCACGAGGAGGACCCTGTGGCGTTCTCCACGGAACTCATCAACTGGCTGCGGGATCCCGAGCCGGACCGCTGATCAGCGCCGTGTTCGACGGGTCGACACCTCCCCCATGAACACTTGTACGACGAACAGCCAATTGCCTGGCGCATAGGCCAATTGGCCGACGCCGGGGCGATTACCGACCATGGGCCCCGGGCAAACGTCGAGGTATGGGCTGGACGCACGACTACGGTGACGCAGCACGCAACCGCCGCTCGGCCTCGGTGCCGATCACCCACGAGAGGGGCGGCCCGGAAGGTCAGGGCCATGATCTCCGACTCGGTATTCCTCTGATTCTCCGCCGAAGGGCCCGTTGGGTCTCGGCACGGCTGCGGCATCCGCGCAGCTAGGCACACTGGGATCAGGATCCGGATCGGGCGTCAGGGATCGGGCATCAAGGATCAGGCATCAGGATCGGCGGAAGCGAGAGGGAGCCACGGAGCACGGGAGCAACGGAGGACAGAGCCGGGCCGGACCAGGATTTCCTGGCCCGGCCCGTCCTCGCTGTCGTCGTCCCGGCCACGTCGCCCCGACGCTCCGTCGCTACAGCGCGCACCCCTGGCTGTCGACCTGCTGGTTGGCCTTGCGGCCCAGGTCGATGTCCTCGCGGATCTCGTCGGCCGTCAGGGCGTAGCCGGTGTCCGGGTCGTCCAGCGACCGGGCGAAGATCACGCCGTACACCTTGCCGTCGGTGGTGAGCAGCGGGCCGCCGGAATTGCCCTGCCGGACGGTCGCGAAGAGCGAGTAGACATCGCGCCGGACCTCGCCCCGCCGGTAGATGTCCGGCCCGTTGGCGTCGATACGGCCCCGGACCCGGGCCGAGCGCACGTCGTACGCGCCGTTCTCCGGGAAGCCGGCGACGATCGCGCTGTCGCCGCTGCTCGCGTCGCGGTCGGTGAACTGGAGCACGGGGGCGCGCAGATCGGGCACGTCCAGGACGGCGATGTCCCGTTCCCAGTCGTAGAGGACGACCTTCGCGTCGTACAGCCTGCCTTCGCCGCCTATCTGGACGGTGGGCTCGTCCACGCCGCCCACGACGTGCGCGTTGGTCATCACGCGGCGCTCGGCGAAGACGAAGCCGGTGCCTTCGAGGACCTTGCTGCAGCTCTGCGCCGTACCGACCACCTTGACGATGGAGCGCTGCGCGCGGGCGGCGACGGGGCTCCCGACGAGCGCCGGGTCCGGCGGGTCGACCGCGGTGATGGGCTCGTTCGCGAACGGGCTGAAGACCTGCGGGAACCCCTTCTCGGCGAGGACGGAGGAGAAGCCCGTGAACCAGGTCGCCGTCTGACCGGGCATCACCCGCGAGACGCCGAGCAGCACCTTGGAGTTACGGACCTCCTTGCCGAGCGTCGGCAGCGAGGTCCCGGCCAGGGCGGAGCCGATCAGCCAGGCGACCAGCAGCATGGCGACGACATTGACCAGCGCGCCGCCCGTGGCGTCCACGGCGCGCGCCGGTGACCAGGTGATGTAGCGGCGGAGTCTGTTGCCGAGGTGGGTGGTGAATGCCTGTCCCACGGAGGCGCACACGATCACGACGACGACGGCGACGACCGTGGCTGTCGTCGTGACCTCGGCCTCCTCGGTGATCTGGTCCCAGAGCACCGGGAGGAGATAGACCGCGACGAGACCGCCGCCGAGGAAGCCGATCACCGACAGGATGCCCACGACGAAGCCCTGGCGATAGCCCACGATCGCGAACCACACGGCGGCGAGCAGCAGCAGGATGTCCAGCACGTTCACTGTCAATAGCCTCGCTAGCCTCGCTGATTCGTCTCCCGTCGCCCCGTCGGGCGGGGGTCCGGACCTGCGGCGGAATCACTGTCCGACAGCCGTACCATCGGGCCGCCGGCACAGCGATTGGGCAAGCCTGTCATGAGCGCCGGTCGAGCGGGACCTCCTTCGAGCGGTCCCATGGGCGCTCCCAGCCCGAGAAGTGCAGAATGCGGTCGATCACCCCGGCGGTGAAGCCCCAGACGAGCGCCGAAGCGACCGTGAAAGCCGGGCTGTTGATCCCGCTCGGGTGCGTGGCCATGACACGGTTGGCCGGGTCCGTGAGATCCGCCACGGGCACGGCGAAGACCCGGGCCGTCTCCGCGAGATCGACGGCGCCGACCGGGGTGGGGGTGTGCCACCAGCCGAGGACCGGGGTCACCACGAACTCGCTCACCGGAATGTAGAGCTTGGGCAGCACACCGAAGAGCTGGACGCCGGAAGGGTCGAGCCCGGTCTCCTCCTCTGCCTCCCGCAGCGCGGCGCGCAGCGGTCCGGTCGTCGCCGGATCGCCGTCCTCGGGGTCGAGGGCGCCGCCGGGGAAGGACGCCTGCCCGGCGTGCGAGCGCAGGGTGCTGGCCCGCTCCATCAGCAGCAGCTCGGGGCCGCGCTCGCCCTCACCGAAGAGGATGAGTACGGCGGACTGCCGTCCGACGCCGCTCTCGGGCGGCAGGAAGCGGCTCAGCTGTTCCGGCGCCACGGTCCGCGCGGCGCGCACGACCGGGTCCAGCCAGTCCGGCAGGCCCTCCGTGGTGACGGGGACGTCGGTCCCCTGGTCGCCGTGGATCTGGTCACCGTGGACGTGCTCTCCATGGACTTCTCCACGGACTTCTCCACGGACGTGGTCGCCCTGGACATGTGCGGCACGCGCTGTGCGTGCGGTCACTGCGGCATGCGTGTCAGCCCGTGTCATCGGCACCCCCGACGTACAACGCCCGCTGTCGCCCGGATCGTTCCAGCCGCATGTGCCGCAGCCCTTCCTCTCCCGCTCGTTCTGCTCGCGCCGTTCGCCGCGGCCCCGCCGGCCTGCCCGCCGGTCTGTCCGGTGATACGGCTCCGGCCCGCCGTGCGCTCACCGCGCGGGCGCTCATTCGGCCCCGGCGGGGGTGCCGAGGGCCGGTGCGGGCTTGCCCGGGTAGTCCGGCGGCGGCGAGAGCCGCTGTCCCGGATAGCCGCCCATCTCGTACTTGAGCAGCTTCTTGGCCTTCTCCGGATCCGTCTCGCCCTCTCCGTAGGAGGGGCAGAGGTGCGCGATCGGGCAGGCGCCACAGGCGGGTTTACGTGAGTGGCAGACCCTGCGTCCGTGGAAGATGATCCGGTGCGAGAGCATCGTCCACTCGCTCTTGGGGAAGATCGCGGCGATCTCCGCCTCGACCTTCTCGGGGTCCTCCTGGTCGGTCCACTTCCAGCGGCGCACGAGCCGGCCGAAGTGGGTGTCGACAGTCAGGCCAGGGACCCCGAAAGCGTTGCCCAACACCACATTGGCCGTCTTGCGGCCGACCCCGGGCAGCGTCACGAGGTCCTTCAGCGTGCCGGGCACCTCGCCGTCGTAACGGTCACGGAGCGCCGTCGACAGCCCTATGAGCGACCTCGCCTTGGCCCGGAAGAAGCCCGTGGGGCGGATGACCTGCTCCAGCTCCTCGGGCACGGCGGAGGCCATGTCCTCCGGGGTCGGATACTTCGCGAACAGCGCGGGCGTCGTCTGGTTGACGCGCAGGTCCGTCGTCTGGGCGGACAGGACCGTGGCGACGAGCAGCTCGAACGGGTCGCGGAAGTCCAGCTCCGGGTGGGCGTACGGATAGACGTCGGCCAGCTCGCGGTTGATCCGGCGGGCGCGCCGGACCATCGCCAGATGGGACTCCGGCTTGGCGCTCTTCGGCCGCTTGGCACCCGTGGCCTCGGTCTTGGCGTCGGCCTCGGTCTTGCCCTTGGCCTTGCTCGCGGGCCGCACGCCTGCAGGCTTCGCGCTTGCGCCTTTTGCGGCTTTGTTCGACTTCGCGGAGGACTGTTCGCCCACAGCGGAATTCTGCTTCGGTGACACTCTTCCAGCTCCCTTGCGCTGCCCTCTCACCGGCGAGTTGGACACCCGGCCAGCCTAGAGCCCGGCACTGACATCCGCCCCGGGCCCGGCCGATCACCACCCGAATCGGGCCCCGGGGCACGGTCCGGGGCCGCTGTACGTCAAACTTGTGACTGATCGCACGTTTTCGACAACGGGTGACCGGTACGGAGACAGAGTCGCCGCCGGCCCGCGCCACCCTTGAACACGCAGCACGTCCGGCATCATGGGACCGACGGTCCCCTGAGCAGGTCGACAAGGAGAGATTTCGTGGACGATGTTCTACGACGCGCCCCGCTCTTCGCGGCGCTCGACGACGAGCAGGCCGCGGAGCTCCGCGCCTCGATGAGTGAGACGACGCTCGCCCGTGGCGACGCGCTGTTCCACGAAGGCGACCCCGGCGACCGCCTCTATGTGGTCACCGAGGGCAAGGTCAAACTGCACCGCACGTCCCCCGACGGCCGTGAGAACATGCTGGCCGTCCTCGGCCCCGGCGAACTGATCGGCGAGCTGTCGCTCTTCGACCCCGGCCCGCGCACCGCCACCGCGAGCGCCCTCACCGAGGTCAAGCTCCTCGGCCTGGGCCACGGCGACCTCCAGCCCTGGCTGAACGCCCGCCCCGAGGTGGCCACCGCGCTGCTGCGCGCCGTCGCCCGGCGTCTGCGCAAGACGAACGACCAGATGTCCGACCTGGTCTTCTCCGACGTGCCCGGCCGGGTGGCCCGTGCGCTCCTCGACCTGTCGCGCCGCTTCGGTGTGCAGTCGGAGGAAGGCATCCACGTCGTCCACGACCTCACGCAGGAAGAGCTGGCCCAGTTGGTCGGCGCCTCCCGCGAGACGGTCAACAAGGCGCTCGCCGACTTCGCCCAGCGCGGCTGGCTGCGCCTGGAGGCCCGCGCGGTGATCCTGCTGGACGTCGAGCGCCTCGCGAAGCGCTCGCGCTGACCTGGGCCGGCCTCCCGCGCGCACGCGCCGGACGCCGCTGTACGACTCCGTGAAGGCCGCCCCGCTCCCCCGGAGCCGGGCGGCCTTCCGCATGCCGCCACACGGCCATCGCGACCCGCCCCTGGCGTGTCCTACGGCCCGGCGATCAGCCCGTGCTCCCGCAGATACTCCAGCTGCGCCCGCACCGACAGCTCCGCCGCCGGCCACAGGGACCGGTCCACGCCGCTGCCTCCGTACACATGCGCCACGATCTCCGCAGCCGAGCGGTAGCCGTTCTCCACCGCCGTCTCGACCTGCGCGAGCCGGCTGGCGCGGTGGGCGAGGTAGTACTCGACCGCGCCCTGGGCGTCCTCCAGTACGGGCCCGTGGCCCGGCAGCACCGTATGGACGCCGTCGTCGACGGCCAGTGAGCGCAGCCGCCGCAGCGAGTCGACGTAGTCGCCGAGCCTGCCGTCCGGGTGGGCCACCATCGTCGTTCCGCGGCCGAGGATGGTGTCGCCCGTCAGCACCGCGCGGTCGGCAGGCAGATGGAAGCAGAGCGAGTCGGAGGTGTGCCCGGGGGTGGCCACGACGCGCAGCTCGAGCCCGCCCTCGGTGACGACGTCACCGGCCGCCAGTCCCTCGTCGCCGAGCCGCAGGGCCGGATCCAAGGCCCGTACGGACGTACGCGTCAGCTCGGCGAAGCGCGCCGCGCCCTCCGCGTGGTCCGGGTGGCCGTGCGTGAGGAGGGTCAGCGCGACGCGCTTGCCCGCCTGCTCGGCGGTGGCGACGACCGCCCGCAGATGCCCCTCGTCGAGCGGGCCGGGATCGATCACGACCGCGAGCGCGGAGTCCGGCTCGGAGACGATCCAGGTGTTCGTGCCGTCGAGGGTCATCGCCGACGCGTTGGGCGCGAGCACGTTGACCGCGCGGGCCGTCGCGGCGCCCGAGAGGACGCCTCCGCGCGGCTGTCCCGGCAGGGCCGCGGCGTCCGTCATCGGTCCCCACCTCCCAGCGGTACGCGCAGTGGCACACGTTTGGTGAACTCGTCCTGGCCCGGCCAGCTGAGCACCACCTCGTCGCCCTCCACCCTCGGCTTGGCCAGCACCGGCGCCAGGTCCCGCCCGACGGCGGCGGCCAGCGCCTCGGCCGCGGAGCCGTACGGCTGGAGCTGGCGCAGGGTAGCCACGGTGGGAGGCATCATCAGCAGCTCGCCCTCGTCGTAGCCCAGTGCCGCGTCGGCGGGCCGGATCCACACCGTCCGATCGGCCTCTGTAGAAGCGTTGCGCGTACGCTGCCCGGCCGGCAGCGCGGCCACGAAGAACCAGGTGTCGTACCGCTTGGGCTCGAACTCGGGGGTGATCCACCGGGTCCACGCCGCCAGGAGATCGCTGCGCAGCGTCAGCCCCCGCCGGTCCAGGAAGTCCGCGAAGGACAGCTCACGGTCGACGAGCGCGGCCCGGTCGGCCTCCCAGTCGTCCCCCGTGGTGTCCCCGACGACGGTCCCGGCCGTCTCACCGGCCAGCAGGACCCCGGCCTCCTCGTACGTCTCGCGCACCGCGGCACAGACGATGGCCTGCGCGGACGCGGCGTCCACACCGAGCCGCTCCGCCCACACGTCGCGCCCCGGCCCCGCCCAGCGGACGGGCCGGTCGTCGTCGCGCGGGTCGACGCCACCGCCCGGATACGCGTACGCACCTCCGGCGAAGGCCATGGAGGTGCGGCGGCGCAGCATATGTACGAAGGGCCCGGCGGAGCCATCGACGGCATCACGCAGCAGCATCACGGTCGAGGCCCGCCTCGCGGGGGCAACGCTCAGCTCGCCCCGGGCGAGCGCGCGGATGCGGCCGGACCACTCGGGCGGGAACCACTGACCATTGGGCATGCCGGGATGCTACGGGCTTCCCGGACGATGTTCGAGAGTCACTTCCCGGGGTCGGCGCCGACGACGGCCGGGCCCCGGGGGGCACACGGACGGTCAGTCCGCGACCAGCTCCACCTGGATCTCGATCTCGACGGGGGCGTCCAGCGGCAGGACGGCGACGCCCACCGCGCTGCGCGCGTGCACGCCCTTGTCGCCGAAGACCTGCCCGAACAGCTCGCTCGCCCCGTTGAGGACGGCCGGCTGGCCCGTGAAGTCCGACGCGGAGGCGACGAACCCCGTGACCTTCACGACGCGGGCGACGCGGTCCAGGTCGCCGGTGACGGACTTCACCGCGGCCAGCGCGTTGAGCGCGCAGACGCGGGCCAGGTCCTTGGCCTCCTCGGGCGTCACCTCGGCGCCGACCTTGCCGGTCACCGGAAGTTTGCCGTCCACCATCGGGAGCTGCCCGGCCGTGTAGACGTACACACCGGACCGCACGGCCGGCTGATACGCCGCCAGAGGCGGTACGACCTGCGGAACCGTCAGCCCCAGTTCGGCGAGGGCCGCCTCGACCACGCCGCTCACGCCGACCTCTCCCGCTTCAGATAGGCCACCAGCTGCTCGGGGTTGTTCGGACCCGGAATGACCTGGACGAGCTCCCAGCCGTCCTCGCCCCAGGTGTCCAGAATCTGCTTCGTCGCGTGCACGAGAAGAGGCACCGTCGCGTATTCCCACTTCGTCATGGGCCGACTGTATCCGCACCGCGCGACGGCCTCGTACGGAGGCCGCGGAGGTTCTCGAACAGAGCCCGCGGGGGATCTCGTACGGAGCCCGTCGACCACCTCGTGCGTAGCCCGCGGCCCGACTGGTTAGGCTCGAATGTGTGAGCAGGCTCCAGGTCGTCAGCGGCAAGGGCGGCACCGGTAAGACCACGGTCGCCGCGGCCCTCGCGCTCGCCCTCGCGACGGAGGGCAAGCGCACCCTCCTTGTAGAGGTCGAGGGCAGACAGGGCATCGCACAGCTCTTCGAAACGGAGGCGCTTCCTTACGAGGAACGGAAAATCGCCGTCGCCCCGGGCGGCGGCGAGGTGTACGCCCTGGCCATCGACGCCGAGCGCGCGCTCCTCGACTACCTCCAGATGTTCTACAAGCTCGGCAGCGCGGGCCGCGCCCTGAAGAAGCTCGGCGCCATCGACTTCGCCACCACCATCGCGCCGGGCGTCCGGGACGTCCTGCTGACCGGCAAGGCGTGCGAGGCCGTACGCCGCCGGGACAAGCGGGGCCGGTTCGCGTACGACTACGTCGTGATGGACGCCCCGCCCACCGGCCGCATCACGCGCTTCCTGAACGTGAACGACGAGGTCGCCGGGCTCGCCAAGATAGGGCCGATATACAACCAGGCGCAGGCGGTCATGCGGGTGCTCAAGTCGCCGGGCACCGCCGTACACCTGGTGACCCTTCTTGAGGAGATGCCCGTCCAGGAGACCGCCGACGGCATCGGCGAGCTGCGCGGCGCCGAACTGCCCGTCGGCAAGGTGATCGTGAACATGGTGCGCCCCCATCTCCTCGACGAGGAGGCGGTCAAGGGTGTGGCGGGCGACCGTCGTAAGGAGGTCACCAAGGCGCTCGCGGCGGCCGGCGTGAGCGCGCCCACGAAGCTCGTGGGGCCGCTCCTGGAGCAGGCCGCCGAGCACGCCCAGCGTGTGGAGCTGGAGCGCGAGCAGCGAGCCGTCCTGGCGAAGCTCGGGCTGCCTACGTACGAACTCCCCCTGATCGGCGAGGGCATGGACCTCGCCGGTCTGTACCGCCTGGCGGGGGAGCTACGGAATCTTGGGGAGGCCTGATGACTCTGGACCCGGCGGCGGCCCCGCTCGAAGTCGATCCGCTGCTCGACGACCCGGAGACCCGCATCATCGTGTGCTGCGGCTCCGGCGGCGTCGGCAAGACGACGACGGCGGCGGCTCTCGGCGTACGGGCGGCGGAGCGCGGCCGCAAGGTGGTCGTGCTGACCATCGACCCGGCCCGCAGGCTCGCCCAGTCCATGGGCATCGACTCGCTCGACAACACCCCCCGGCAGGTCAAGGGCATCGAGGGCCGCGGTGAACTGCACGCGATGATGCTCGACATGAAGCGGACCTTCGACGAGATCGTCGAGGCGCACGCCGACCCGGAGCGGGCCCGCGCGATTCTGGAGAACCCCTTCTACCAGTCCCTGTCGGCCGGTTTCGCGGGCACGCAGGAGTACATGGCGATGGAGAAGCTGGGGCAGTTGAGGGCCCGCGAGGAGTGGGACCTGATCGTCGTCGACACTCCGCCGTCGCGCTCGGCGCTGGACTTCCTGGACGCGCCGAAGCGGCTGGGCTCGTTCCTGGACGGCAAGTTCATCCGGCTGCTGATGGCCCCCGCGAAGATGGGCGGCCGGGCCGGGATGAAGTTCCTGAACGTCGGGATGTCGATGATGACCGGCACCCTCGGAAAGCTGCTCGGCGGCCAATTCCTGCGCGACGTACAGACGTTCGTCGCGGCCATGGACACGATGTTCGGCGGTTTCCGTACGCGCGCGGACGCGACGTACCGGCTGCTCCAGGCGCCCGGCACGGCGTTCCTGGTGGTGGCGGCGCCGGAGCGGGACGCGCTGCGCGAGGCGGCGTACTTCGTGGAGCGGCTGGCCGCCGAGGGGATGCCGCTCGCCGGTCTCGTCCTCAACCGCGTGCACGGCAGCGGCGCTTCCCGGCTGTCGGCCGAGCGGGCGCGGGCCGCCGCGGAAAATCTTGAAGAGGGTCGCATTGTGGATCAAACCCCCGGGAAGAATGGTGTTCGTGAGGCCGCTGCCCCCGCGGGCTCCTCTCCCGACGCCCCCGAGGCACCCCACACGTCCGAGCCGCACAAGGAATCGCCCCGCGACGAATCGTCCGGGTCGAGCCGATCGACCCGCTCTCCGCAGTCCACGCAGTCCGATTCGTCGCAGTCCGCATCCCGGCAACTTCCGCACCAGGAACCGGAATCACAGACTCCCGAGCAGCCGTCGGTGAATCAGCTGACGGCCGGTCTGCTGCGCCTGCATGCCGAGCGTATGCAGGTGCTCAAGCGTGAGCAGCGCACCCGCGACCGCTTCACCGCCCTTCACCCCGAGGTTCCGGTGGCCGAGGTCGCGGCGCTGCCCGGCGATGTGCACGACCTCGCCGGGCTCCGAACCATCGGTGACCGCCTCGCGGGCGGGAGCGCGGCGACCGGAGCCGCGTGACCAACCGTGACCGGCGAGGGAACGGCCGCGTACGGCGGCCTACCCCACCGCCGCCCATGTGTCATCGATGACGTCGACGTAATGGCGTGAGCCGTACGTCTCGTCGTCGTCCTCAAGGCCGGCGGGCAGAATGCCCGCGCTGCGCTCGTACTCGGTGCGTGCGGTTTCGAGCAGCCGTCGCCAAGAGGTGACAGTGGGGCGTCTGCGCAGCAATGCGCGTCGCTCCCGCTCGGTCATTCCGCCCCACACGCCGAATTCGACGCGGTTGTCCAGCGCGTCGGCCAGGCACTCCGTCCGCACCGGGCATCCGGTGCACACCGCCTTGGCCCTGTTCTGCGCTGCGCCCTGTACGAACAATTCATCCGGATCGGTAGTGCGGCATGCTGCCTGCGCACTCCAGTCGGTTACCCAGCCCATCCCGGCGCCGTCCTCTCCCGAATCGAGGCTCCCCCACGGCGGAAGCGGCATATTCACCGCTGCCAGTTGAGGACGTTACGGAAGGTGGGCACAGCGCAACACCCCCTTCGGGCCCAATCTTGAATGGCCCGAACGGACTATGCGTACGCGGCAGATCACCCAGGGGAGTGACCCAGGGACATGCGCGACGAACCCGACAAGTCGGGAGGATTCTATTGAGTCACAACGGGTTTCAAATGACGTACAGGGCTAAATCGGGCGGCACTTCGGACGGCACATCACGCAGCACCCTCGGACAACGCTTCCGACATTTCGCGGTGAGCCAGATGTTCACGTCGGGGACTTGATACGAAACCGCACTGCTGTGACAGTTGAGTGCAGCTTAGGCCAGAGCCTTTGTGCGTGTCCGGCGAATGAGAACGTAGGCTGCTGCCATGCCAAAGAAGCGCTCGGGCGGCGGTCTGACCGGGACCCAGCAGGCCGCCAAGTTCGTCGGTGTCAGTGTGCTCGCGGGAGCCGTCCTGGCGGGAATCGCCCTGCCCGCCTTCGGAGTTCTGGGCCTGGCGGCCAAGGGGACGGTCGAGGGATTCGACGAGATCCCGGCCAATCTCAAGACGCCGCCGCTCAGCCAGCGCACCACGATCCTCGACAAGGACGGCGGCCCCATCGCCACCGTCTACTCGCGCGACCGCACCGTGGTCCCCCTCACCGACATCTCGCCGTACATGCAGAAGGCGATCGTCGCGATCGAGGACTCGCGCTTCTACGAGCACGGGGCGGTCGACCTCAAGGGCGTTCTGCGCGCGGCCAATCGCAACGCGCAGTCGGGCGGGGTCTCCCAGGGCGCGTCGACCCTCACTCAGCAGTACGTGAAGAACGTGTTCGTCGAGGAGGCCGGCGACGACCCCGACAAGGTCGCCCAGGCCACCCAGCAGACCATCGGCCGCAAGATCCGCGAGCTCAAGTTCGCGATCCAGGTCGAGGAGGAGCTGGGCAAGAAGAAGATCCTTGAGAACTACCTGAACATCACCTTCTTCGGTCAGCAGGCGTACGGCATCGAGGCCGCCTCGCACCGCTACTTCTCCAAGTCGGCGAAGGACCTGAAGCTGGAGGAGGCGGCGCTGCTGGCGGGCATCGTCCAGTCGCCGAGCCGGTACGACCCGGTGAACGACACGGAGGAGGCGACCAAGCGTCGTAACACCGTGATCCAGCGCATGGCCGACGTGAAGGACATCTCGCAGGCCGAGGCGGACAAGGCCAAGAGCACCAAGATCGACCTGAAGGTGAGCCGCCCCAAGAACGGCTGCATCACGGCGGTCAAGGGCGCGGGCTTCTTCTGTGACTACGTACGGAAGGTGTTCCTCACCGACCCCGCCTTCGGCAAGACGCAGGAGGACCGGGCCAAGGTCTGGAACCAGGGCGGTCTGACCGTACGGACGACGCTCGACCCGCAGGCGCAGGACTCGGCGCAGGAGTCGATCAAGAACCACGTCTACAAGACGGACGAGGTCGCCACCGCCCTGTCGATCGTCGAGCCGGGCACCGGCAAGATCCTGGCGATGGGGCAGTCGCGGCCGTACGGCGGCGGCAAGAACGAGACGTACATGAACCTGTCCGTCGACGAGGACATGGGCGGCGGCGCCGGCTACCAGCCGGGCTCGACCTTCAAGCCCATCGTCGCGGCGGCCGCCCTGGAGCAGGGCATCCAGCCGACGCAGTCGTACCCCTCGCCGTACCAGATGGCCTACCCGAGCCCGGTGCAGACCTGCAAGGGTCCGTGGTCCGGCACCGACAAGGTCGAGAACGAGAACGAGACCGAGGTCGGCCCGTACGGGATGCAGGAAGCGACCGCCAAGTCGGTCAACACCTACTACGTACAGCTCATCAGCCAGATCGGCGTCTGCCCGGTGACCGAGCTGGCCCGGAAGATGGGTGTCGAGCGGGCCAACGGCGACCCGATCCAGCAGGTGCCGTCGATCACGCTGGGCACGCAGGAGATGTCGCCGCTGACCATGGCCTCCGGGTACGCGACGTTCGCCAACCGCGGCACGTACTGCACCCCGATCGCCATCTCGTCGATCACCGGTCCGAACGGCAAGGAGATGGACGTCCCGAAGTCCAAGTGCTCCCGGGCGATGTCGGAGAAGACGGCCGACACCATCAACACCCTGCTGGAGGGCGTGGTCGAGGACGGTACGGGCCAGGAGGCCGGACTCGGCAGCAGGCCGAGCGCGGGCAAGACCGGTACGACCGACTTCCGGCTCGCCGCGTGGTTCGTGGGCTACACGCCGAACATGGCGGGCGCGGTGTGGGTCGGCGACCCGCAGCACAAGAAGAAGATGGTGGACATCACCATCGGCGGCCAGTACCACGACAAGGTCTTCGGTGGCGCCGTGCCCGGACCGATCTGGCGCGACGCGATGGGCGGCGCGCTGGACGGCAAGCCGGGGCCGGGGTTCAACACCATCCACATCCCGAATCCGGAGAAGGACAAGGACAAGGGGCGTGACCGTGACCGGCCGGGGGACAACGGCGGGAACAACAACGGTGGCGGCGACAACGGCGACAACGGTGGGAACGGCGGCGAAGGGGACGGGAACGGCGACGGAGGCGGGGACGGGGACAACGGCGACGAGGACCCGGGCCAGGGCACGGGGCAGCCGGGTGACCCGGGCGGGAACGACAACGGGGGCATCACGTTCCCGGACTTCCCGTAGCCGTAGGACATAGGAAAGGGGCTCCCGTCGATCATTCGACGGGAGCCCCTCCCGTACGCGTCCACTCGTACGCGTCCACCTACCGGCGGATCAGCCGGCGGCGAGGCTCCGCTTGACGGCGGCGGCGACGCGACCGCCGTCGGCACGGCCGGCGACCTTCGGGCCGACGATCTTCATGACGGCGCCCATCGCACGCGGCCCCTCGGCGCCGGCGGCCTTCGCCTCGCCCACGGCCTGCGTGACGATCGCGCCCAGCTCGTCGTCGGTCAGCTGCTGCGGCAGATACGCGTCGAGCAGCACACCCTCCGCCTTCTCCCGCTCGGCCTGCTCGGCCCGCCCGCCCTGCGCAAAGGCCTCGGCCGCCTCACGGCGCTTCTTGGCCTCCTTGGCGATCACCTTCTGCACCTCGTCGTCGGAGAGCTCGCGCGCCGACTTGCCGGAGACCTCTTCCTTGGAGATCGCGGCGAGGGTCAGCCGGAGGGTGGCGGAGCGCAGCTCGTCGCGTGCCCTGATCGCGGCGATGAGGTCGTCGTGCAGCTTGGACTTGAGCGTGGTCATGCGGACAGTGTGTCAGGTACGGCCCACGGCCCGCCGTTCAGTTTCCGGGGCCCCGGGGTGCGCCCGGGCGGGCGGCCCGAGTCTGCGACGATGACACCATGCGCGCACGCTACGGAATCCCCCTGAAAGTCACCGCAGGAATCGCGGCCGTCGGCGCGGCCGGCATCGCCTACGCCGCCGGTTTCGAGGCCCGCTCCTTCCGACTGCGACGGGTCTCCGTACCCGTACTTCCCGAAGGCATGCGACCGTTGCGCGTCCTCCAGGTCTCCGACATCCACATGGTCTGCGGCCAGCGCAAGAAACAGCGCTGGCTCCGCTCACTGGCCGGCCTGCGCCCGGACTTCGTGGTGAACACCGGCGACAACCTCTCCGACCCGGAGGGCGTACCGGAGGTGCTCGACGCGCTGGGCCCGCTGATGGAGTTCCCGGGCGTCTACGTCTTCGGCTCCAACGACTACTACGGCCCCGCGCTGCGCAACCCGGCGCGCTACATCTTCGAGAAGGCCCAGGGCAAACACGGTCTGAACGGCAACGCCCCGGCCGTCAACGTCGTCCACAACCCGTGGGAGCCGATGCGCGACGCCTTCGACGAGGCGGGCTGGGTGGGTCTCACCAACGCCCGCGGCCGGCTCAAGATCGACGGCCACGAGATCGCCTTCACGGGAGTCGACGACCCGCACATCAAGCGCGACCGCTACGCGGAGGTGTCGGGCGGCCCGGAACAGGACGCGGACCTGTCCATCGGCGTGGTCCACGCCCCGTACCTCCGCATGCTGGAGGCGTTCACGTCGGACGGCTACCCCCTGATCCTGGGCGGCCACACCCACGGCGGCCAGCTCCGCATCCCCTTCTACGGGGCCCTGGTCACCAACTGCGACCTGGACACGGCCCGCGCCCGGGGCCTCTCCACGTACGACGCCGGGGGCCACACGTCATACCTCCACGTCTCGGCGGGCTGCGGCACGAACCGCTACACCCCGGTCCGCTTCGCCTGCCCCCCGGAGGCCACGCTCCTGACCCTCACCACCCGCCGCTGAGCCCTGCCCACCCGGCCCTGGGCGCCCGCTGCACGGCACAAAACCGGATTTCGCCTGCGGGCGCCGGTGGGCTAAAGTAATCGATGTCGCAGCGAGACGGGCGACATCGGGGTGTAGCGCAGCTTGGCAGCGCGCTTCGTTCGGGACGAAGAGGTCGTGGGTTCAAATCCCGCCACCCCGACAGCCAAAGCAGCAGGTCAAGGGCCTGATCCTCAGTGAGGATCAGGCCCTTTCCGCGTCTTCGGTGATCGTTTGCGGATCCGACGCCGGGGAGGCCGAGCGGTTGTGTCGGGAACAGGCGGTTCGGCCTGTGGGGTTGCATGGGGCGGGGGCCGGCGGCGTGCGGGTGGGGGGCGTGAGGTTGGTTGCGCTGTCAGGATGCCGGTGTTTGGCCGCCGTGCGCTTGGACCAAGACGTATTTCTACAGAGGGACTGTTTCTCATGGTTGACCGGCCTTTGACGCTCATGGCAGTACACGCTCACCCCGATGACGAGGCCACCGGAACCGGAGGGATCCTCGCGCGGTATGCGGCGGAAGGCATCCGGACCGTACTTGTGACCTGTACCGACGGCGGGTGCGGGGATGGGCCGGGGGGTGTCAAGCCGGGTGATCCCGGGCACGATCCGGCGGCCGTCGCCGTGATGCGCCGTCAGGAGCTCCAGGCGAGCTGTGACGTCCTGAAGATCGGCGATCTGGAGATGCTGGACTACGCCGACTCCGGGATGATGGGCTGGCCCAGCAACGACGCCCCCGGATCCTTCTGGCGGACCCCCGTGGCGGAAGGCGCAGCCCGGCTCGCGGAGCTCATGCGGCAGTACCGGCCCGATGTGGTCGTCACCTACGACGAGAACGGCTTCTACGGCCACCCCGACCACATCCAGGCCAACCGCATCACGATGGCGGCGCTGGAGATGGTCGATCTGACACCGAAGGTGTACTGGACGACGATGCCCCGCTCGTTGATGCGGCGGTTCGGCGAGACCATGCGCGAGTTCGGGGAGGACATGCCCGAGCCGGATCCCGCCGAGGCCGCCGCGATGGCCGAGATCGGTCTCCCCGACGACGAGATCACCACATGGGTGGACACCACCGCGTTCAGCGATCAGAAGTTCGACTCGCTGGCCGCGCACGCCAGTCAGGGCGAGAACATCTTCTTCCTCAAGATGGGCAAGGAGAAGTTCGGCGAGTGGATGGGCATGGAGACCTTCGTACGCGTCAAGGACACCACCGACGCGGCCGTACCCGAGAACGACCTCTTCGCCGGACTGCGCTGATCAGCCCGAGACGATGGCGCGCTCGTTCCCGTATCCGGCGGGTGTCCCTGTCGGGCGTCCCTGTCGCGGGTGACGGAAGACACCTGGTTCTGCTTCGAGGTGGGCGACGACGACTGGGGCACTCGGGAGGTTGAGTTCGAGAGCGTCTGGGGCGGCGCGCGGACTCGCCTACCGGGTGTGATCAGGCGTGATTGACCGGGGCGGGGAGGGGCGGGGGACGTGATGGCCCCCGCCACCTCCCCCGCCCCCGGCCCTTCGGCAATGTGACGTCAGCCCTGTGCGTGCGTCGCGAGATCCGTGCGGAGGGTCGTCAGGATCTTCGCCGCGTGGTCGAGGCCCGCCGCCTCGCAGCGCGTGATCGCCGCTGCGAGCCTGGTCATCGCCGCCCGGGGGGAGTTCAGGCCGTTGGCCTCGATCAGCGCGGCGACGCGGATCGCCTCCGCGCGCGGGGCCTCGCCCTGTTCGCCGCCCTCGTCGTAGGCGGCGATGGCGCGCTCCGTCTCCGCCAGTGCCTCGCTGAAGCGCTCGGCCGCGGCGAGGGCGCGGGCGCGTTGGTAGGAGGTGGCTCCGGTCTCGTACCAGTGGACGAAGTCCTCGGCGTCCTTCGCGACTGCGGTGCGGATCCGGTCCGCCTCGGCGAGGTGGGCGAGGGCCGCGTCGATGCCGTCGGATCCTTCGGATGCCATCGTGAGCGCCGCGAACTCGCGCGTCATCTCGGCGATCAGGCCCGCCTGGCCCGCCGTCTGTCCGGCGTCCGTCCCGTTCGTCGCGTCGCGGTACGCGCGCAAGGCGCGTTCGTACGCGGCGTTGGCCGCGTCCCAGCGGTCCGCCCGTGCCAGCGCGACGGCGGATTCCGCGGTGATCAGCATGTGTGTGACCTGGTCGTCCCAGGACGCGGTCGCCTCCGTGAGTCGTACGAACTGCTCTGCGGACGCCTGATGCTCCTCCAACCCCCGTAGTCCGCGGGCCAGGCTGAGCCGTATCTGGGCGAGCAGCCGCTCGTCGAGCGACGCCGAGGCGTCGTCCAGGACCATGGACTCCAGGATCGCGACCGCGTCGGCCTCCTGCCCCGACCGGCCCAGGACGTCGGCGAGTTGGAGACGGGCCTCCACCGCCGCGTTGTCCTCGCCGTCCCTGTCGAACCGTGCCGCCGCCTCCGACAGGTGCCGCACCGCGCCAATCAGGTCGTCGGCGTGCGAAGCCGCGTGGCCCAGCAGCATGTGGCTGAACGCGACCGGGAAGGACGTGTCGTCGTACCGGGCGGCGCCGGCCATGGCCTGCCGTACCGCCGCCATCGCCTCCTCGGGCTTGTCCTGCTGGAGCAGGATCTGGCCCAGCTGGGCCTCCAGCCGTGGCGCCCGCCAGGGTGTGCCGCTCGCCTCAAGGGCGCTCAGGGCGGCGCGCAGCTCCGCGACCGCCTCGTCCGGTCTGCCGCCGCGGGCCGCGAGGTCGGCGGTGTATCTGCGTACGCCGACGCCCAGGTGCGGGATATCGAACCGGTCCGCCTCCGACAGCGCGGCGGCCACCGCGGCGTCGAACCTCTCACGCGTCGGTGCGGAGACGTCGGGCAGTTCCGCCACCGCCTCCGCGTGGGCGGCGAAGGCCCGGCACCCGAGCACCGTCAGGTATTTCGCCAGGGCGTCCTTCGTACGAGGACCCTCCGTATCCGTATCCGTCGCCGGATCAGCCGTCAGCAGTTTTTCGGCCTCGTGCAGCAACTCGTCGAGCACCGACCACTCCGGGAAGTCGCCGCTCTCCTCCGCCGAGCGCCACTCGAACGACCTGACGCGAGCCCGCGCCGCCAGCGCGTACCACGGCAGTTCGGCCTCCCGCTCGTAGATCTCGGCCGCTTCGGCCATGGCCGCGCTCGCCTCGGCCCACCGCTCCTTCTCGTACTCGGCGAACCCGCGCTGCTCGGCCAGTTCGGCCCGCAGCCGGGCCTCCGTGCCCAGCCGCGGATCGTGTACGTGGTCATCGGCCGCCACGCGTTCGGCGATCCGCTCCCACAGCGCCGTGTCGCCCGGGTGGCCGTCGGCCGCCATCTCCCTGGCCCGGGTCACCAGCGCCACGAAGCCGTCCGGTATCTCCCGTGCGGAGACCGGCGCGGCGGCAATAACAGGCACAGTCGCGCTCGCCGTCGCCGCCGTCCGCAGCCCCAACGGCAGCGGCTCGGCCAGCAGCGCCGGCTGCGCCAGCCGCTCCCGACGCCGGTCACCGACCGCCGTCGTACCGTTCCGCGCGTCGAAGGCCGTCACCAGGGCGTCCGACTCCCCGCCCACGTGGGCCAGCAGACTTTCCGCCGTCCAACTCCGCCCGAGCGGACCGGCGACGGTCGTCGTGGCGTACCCGTCCGCGACCAGGCGCGTCAGCAGCACCTCCACCCCGGTGAGGAAACCGAGCAGGGAGAGCGGGGCGCCGGTGGTCTCGAAGAGGGCGCGGTTCTCCGCGAGGATCTCCACGCCCCGGCCCTCGTTGCGGGACAGCGCGCTGAACTCGATGTGCAGGCCCACCTCTTCGGCCATGCCCGTCTTGCCCCGGGCGAACCGGTAGCCGGTCAGATGGTGCGAGCGCGCCTCGTCGACCCGGCCCAGGCGCAGCAGTGGCAGCAGCGCGTGTGCCTGGCTGACGTACGGTTCCTCCGCGCACGTCTGCCCGCCGTCGAAGACCGGCTGCCAGATGTCCAGCGCACGCCGCTCGTCGCCGGAACGCACGTGGTGCAGGGCCCGGTGCCGGGTCTCGCACGCCTCGCAGTCGCTCATCCCCTCGCGGGGCCGGGTCACCCACAGGTCGTACGCCGAGCGGCCGGATCCGATGTGCGCGGCGATCCGGTGGCGCATGGCGGCCACCGGCTGCATGCCGTGTCCCGCCTCGCGGTAGCGGTCGCGCATCTGGTCCGTCCATCCGCGGATCGCGCCCAGCGGGACCTCGGGCACCTGGAGCAGCGACGTCGTGACCCACTTGAAGCGCCAGAGGACCTGGTTCGCCTCCCACTCGTTGAACGCGTCGGGCTTGTCGTCCTTCAGCTTCAGGATGCGCGCGAAGACGACCGGTGCTTTGCGGTGCTCGCCGGAGTACTCGTACGCGGACATCAGCTCCAGCAGCGCCGTTACGAGGAGATCGGCCTCCTCGAACTGCTCTGCCGCTTCGACCAGTTCCTCCGCCGTCACGGTGCGGGGCAGGCCGTAGGGGCGGTCGTTGTTCTCGCGCAGCGCGTCGAGAACGGCCTCCGGGGTCTCCAGCATCTACTGCTCCTTCCGGGGCTCGGGCGCGGGGCCCTGGTCGGGGGTGGTGCCCTGCTCGCGGGTGGTGCTCGTATCGCCGGTGGTGCCCTGGTCGGGCGCGGTGCCCTGGTCGTGCATGGCGTGGGTGAGGAGGCCGATGAAGGCCCGGTTGAGCAGCGCGCTCTCCGCCGCCCGGAGAGGGCGGCGGGTCATCAGGAGGGCCTGCCCGTACAGCGCCTCGACGGCGGTGACGGCCAGCCCGCGCTCGTTGATCGTCGCGGCGCGGCGTACGAGCGGGTTGAGGTGGTTGAGGACCAACTGCGCGCGGGGCGTCTCGGCCCGTAGCGAGCCGAGGATCTCGGCCCACAGCCCGTCGCTCCCCTCGGCGAGGCCGGCCCGCGTGCGCTCATGGCGGGCCTCCCGGTTGTCCAGCAGCAGGGCGGGGGCCGTTACGGGGTGGAAGCTGCGCAGGACGACGTCGCAGTCGTACGCGCCGATCACCTCACGCGCGATGGCGAGGAACGCCGCCGCGGCCAACTCGGCGGACGGGTCGACCGAGTCGAGGTGCGCGGTGACGGTCGCGGGGTCCAGGTCGGTGACGGTGGTGCCGGGCCGGATCTCGGGGAGGCGGTGCACCAGGTCCCGGTCGTAGGTGTAGCCGCCGTTGACGACACCCAGGCCGGCCGCCGCGGCGATGGGCGCCACCTGCCGGAACTCCTCGACGCTGCGAGTGACCAGGATCGTGGGGTGGGCGCGGGCGAACTCCTCCAGCGTGACGTTGCCGTCGGTCGTCTCGAACGGCAGCCAGGGCAGCAGCATCCGCAGCAGTTCGTCGTCGTAGCGGGCCAGGGCCTTGACGGCGAGATGGTGGGTGTCGATGAACCGGTGCAGGAGGGTGGGATCGCTGGCGGCCAGCCCGGTGAGCCAGTCGCGGATACGGGCGCCGAGCGCGTCCCGGATGGCGGCCAGCGTCTCGTCCTCGTACAGCGCCTCGCGGGAGGCCGTCGGCCGCAGGCTGGTGGCGTCCACGACGCAACGGACGAAGAACGCCCACTCCGGCAGCAGTTCGGTCGCGCGGTCGGAGAGCAGCATGCCCTTGAGGTGTACGCGATGGCCCGCGCGCTCGGAGGGGCTGACGGCCGTGGGCAGCACGTACGCGACACCGCGCAGACCGGCCGCCGGGAGGTCGAGGTCGATGGTGTCGAGCGGGACGAAACCGAAGGTCGTACGGCAGTGCTCGGCCAGCGCGTCGCGGCGGGCGAGCGGGGATCCGTGCCGGCGCTCCCAAGGAGGTGTGTCGTTGATCCGGTCGTGGTCGCCGCCGGGGTCGACGACGGTGACCTCGTACGGCAGCAGCCCGCCGTAATGCCTTGCCAGCGCGGTCACTTGGTCGGGGCGGGTCCACTCGGTGCCGTCCGCGCGGGGCGTCAGCCGTACGGTGGTGCCGGGCTCCGGGTGCTCGTGCGACGGCAGCGTACGGATGGTGTACCGGCCGTCCGAGTGGCCGCGCCACTCCACGACGAGGGCGTCGGGGTGGGCGGCGGACCGGCTGACGACGGTGATCTCGTCGGCGACCACGAAGCAGGCCAGCAGCCCGATCCCGAACTGACCGATGAAGTCCCCGCGCGCGGCTTCGAGTTCGCCCTCGGCGGCGCGCTTGGAGCTGCGGCCGATGGTGGCCAGGAAGGTGTGCACGTCGGCCTCGGACAGCCCGATGCCGGTGTCGGTCACGGTGAGGGTGTCACCGGTGCGGACGGTGATGGTGGCGGGGGCGCCGGGGAAGCGGGCCTGGCGGGCGGTGATCGCGTCGGTGGCGTTCTGGAGCAGCTCGCGGAGGTAGACGCGGGGGCTGGAGTAGAGGTGGTGGGACAACAGGTCCACCAGACCGCGTAGATCGACCTGGAAGGTGTGGGACGTGTGCGACGTGCGGGACGTCTCGGAACTGGGCACCTGGGAGGCTTCCTTGGCGAGGGGTGAGGGTCGGGAGGTGGTGGGAGGTGGAGGGTGGCCGGGGGCGAGTACGGCCCTGGGCGGGTGAGCCGGCAAGCGGGCGGGGCTCGGCGGACCGACCAGCTCAGCGAACCGGCTCAGGGTCGTCGTCGCGCGCGATCAGCCATGGCCCGCGTTCAACCGTGACGCGCGATCAGCCGTGACGCGCGTTCAACTGCCGGCCTTGTCACGCCACTTGCCGAAAGCTTTCGTCGCGTCATTGCTGATGTACTGCCAGGGGAAATTCGTGACACGCCCCTCCAGGGCGTTGAAGAATTCCGCCGCCGCCTTCTTCTCACCGGCCAGCGAGAAGGCCATGGCGAAGGTGTTGAAGGTGGGGATCCAGTCGCGCGGACGCTCGTAGGCGGGGTGCCGTACGGAGCGGTCAGCGGCCTCGTGCAGTTCGGCGACGACATCGGGGCGCCGTATGTACGCCCTGTCCTCGCCCCCGTCGAGGTCGAGCCAGTGCTCCAGGTGCGCGAGCGCGACGAGTTCACCGAGGGGGCTGCCCTCGGGGCTTTTCAGCATCGACGTACGGGCGAAGCCGTGCATCTCCTCCTGCGACCCGCTCCACTTGGCGCACACCTGCTGCAACTGCTGCTCGTGCGCCCCCAGATGCCCGGGACAGCGGCTGACGGCCGCCTCGAAACGGAGCCGGGCGGCCTCCTGCCCGACCTGGAGCCCGCGCCCGGCCATCTGGAGGAAGTACCACGGCGCGACCCAGTCCGGCTCACGCTCCGCCACCTCGTACAACTCATCCTCGGCGACGCGCAACCGCTCGTGGAAGGTCTTGAACTGATCCCGCGACACATGCATCGCCCGCAACGCGCTCCGCGCCTCCCACGCCCAACTCACCCTGCGGGCACCGGACACGAGCAACGCGAGTGTCGACTCCGGCTCCGCCTCGATCACCGCCGGGATCCACCGCTCGATCCCTTCGACATCCGCGACCGCCCCCAACAGCCAGGTGCGCTCCTGCCCGTCGGGTATCGCGCCCAACCGCTCCCGCAGCGCGGCCCAGTCCCGACTCGTCGCGGCGGCGCGCATCCGCGCCAGATCCGGATCCCACCTGTCCGCGTCCAGACGCGGCGCGGGTCTGGAAAAACGCCCGAACAAGCCCACAACGGCCCCCTCATGCCTGATACGTCGCGCCCCCCTGGGCAACGGCCGCAGATCAATATCCCCTGGGAAGTGATTATCACGTCCCACTGACAGAGCACCACGAACTATCCGGTCCCGGGGTGCGGCGCACGAACCGCCCGTCTGGGGACGTTGCGTCAGGCAATCAGGCAGTCAGGCCGTCAGAAGGCATCAGGGCAGTCAAGCCGTCGGGGCAGCCAGGCCGTCAGGGCAGCCGGGCCGTCACGCCGTCAGGCCGTCGCGCTGTCCACAGCCCGCAGGATCGCCTCCCAGGGGAGTTCGCGGGACGGTGGGTCCGCTTGGGGTTCGTGGAGGGGCCAGAACTCGGGGCCCTGGATCAGGTGGGCGCCTGACTGGGTGAGGTGGGTGAGGTGGGTGGGCCAGGCGGGGTGGCGGGCGTGGGATGCGTTGATGTGGGGGAAGACGATCACCGGGAGGTCGGGGGTGCCCAGGGCTTCCGTGAGGTGGGTGAGGGCCTGGTTGTCGGCTATGCCCAGGGCGAGTTTGGCCACCGTGTTGGCCGTTGCCGGGGCAGCGACGTAGCAGTCCGCCGGGGGGTGCGGGCGGGGCTCGGTGGGGAGGCGGGGGTGGTCGCGGACCGGGAGGCCGGTCAGGGTTTCCAGGCGGGTCCACTCGCCGCTCGCCCGGAGCCAGCGGCCCGCCGTCGGGGTCAGCGTGACCGCCACCCGCCAGCCGCGGGCCATCGCCGGTTCGACCAGGCCGGTGCGGAGGGAATCCACCCCGCCGGCCGCCGACGCCACCACTCCCAGGACGCCCCGGGGCGTACGCGCTTCGCTCATCGGCACAGTCTCGCAGGACTGGGGGCGCCCTTCCGGGGCACACGGTCGGCAACGTCGCAACCGCCGTCATTCCGGGCGGGGTTGGTCGTACACCGGCAGGAGAGAGCAAATGCTCGCAATAGCGGCGGCTGTGGTCTTTTTCATCGCCTTCATCATCAACGCCACCGAGACGTCGACCGACGTCATCTTCGGTACGACGAGTCTCACCCTCGTCGGACTCACCCTCGCCGCCCTGCACCTGGCCGGCGTCGGTGCCGCGGTACAGGCACGGCGTGGCCGGCGGCGCTGACCCCGTCGGTACCCGCGCCCCGTGCCCCGCGTCCGCGCCCGGTGGTTACGCCGCGAAGCGCCAGAAGTCGCGCAGCAGGGTCGACGGGACCGGGCCCTCCGCCTCCAACTGCGTGAGCAGGATGGTCACCAGGCCCGTGGACGGCGTGATGTGGGCCGCCGTCCCGGTGCCGCCGACCCAGCCGTAGCGGCCGGGGACGTTCCAGGGGTCGACGTTCCGGACATCCACCGAGCCTCCGAAGCCCCAGCCCTGCCCCTCCAGGAACAGCGCCCCCGCCTCGCGCTGGGGCTCGGTGAGGTGGTCCGTCGTCATCTGCCTGACGGAGGCGGGTGACAGCAGCGTCCGCCCGCCCGCCGTGCCGTCCGCGAGGAGCATCCGAGCGAACGCGTACCAGTCGTCGACGGTCGACACCAGGCCGCCGGCGCCGGACGGGAACGGGGGCACCGTGCTCCACTGGCCGTCGGGCGGGTCGATCAGTTCGAGGCCGCCCGCCTCGCCCTTCCGGTAGTAGTACGGCAGCCGGTCGCGCTTTCCGGCCGGCACCTCGAAGCCCGTGTCCACCATGCCGAGCGGTTCGAACACCCGCTCCGCGAGGAAGTCCGGCAGCGTCACGCCCGTGACCCTCGCGATCAGCACGCCCAGGATGTCCGACCCGAGGTTGTACAGCCAGTTGTCGCCCGGCTGGCACAGCAGCGGGATACGGGACAGCGCCGCCATCCACGCGTCCGGCGCCGGGACGGCCTGCGGCTGCGGCGGCCCCTGCTTCAACTCACCGAACAGCGGCGCCACCGCGGGCAGCGAGAAGTCGGACGGGAAGCCGTGCCCGGAGCGGAAGGTGAGCAGATCGAAGACCGTGATCGGCCTGACGGCCGGGACCACGTCGTCCACGGGGCCGGCGGGTGTCCGTACGACCATGGGTGACGCCAGCTCGGGCAGCCACTCGTCGACGGGGGCGTCCAGCGCGATACGGCCTTCCTCGACCAGCGTCATGACCGCCGCGGCGACGACCGGCTTGGTGATCGAGGCGATACGGAAGATCGAGTCCCTGGTCAGGGGTGTGGTGCCGGCGGCGTCGGCCGAGCCGACCGCCGCCGCCTCGATCCGGTCGCCCCGGGCCACCAGGGCCACGGCGCCCGGCAGTGGGCCCGCGCTCACATGCGTCGTGAGCAGGGCCCGCAGGCCGGTCGCGTCGCCCGCCGCCATGACAGATCACCTCGTCCTTGTCCCCGGCCGTCGGGCTTCAGCGCTTGCGCAGGCGCAGCGACGTCCAGCTCGCGTCGGCCGTCCAGCCGCCGTCGACCGGCAGCGCGGCACCGTTCACGAAACCGCTCCGCGCCGGATCCGCCAGGAACGCTACCGCCTGGGCGATATCGTCCGGCGCGGCGAACCGCCCCATCGGTACCCGTTCCTCGATGTCCTCGTCCGTGTAGCCGCCGGACGCCTGGTCGGCGGCGTCCATCTCCGTCTTCACCCACCCGGGGCAGACCGCGTTGACCCGTACTCCCCTGCCTCCCCACTCCCCCGCCAGCGTGCGCGTGAGGCCGATCAGGCCGTGCTTGCTCGCGTTGTACGCCGCGCGGTCGGAGACGCCGTGCAGTCCGGCGATCGACGCGATGTTGACGATCGAGCCGCCGCCCGCGTCGAGCATCAGCCGGCCCACCGCGCGGGACAGCAGGAACGGCCCGGTGAGATTGACGTCCAGGACGCGCCGCCACTGGTCGGCCGTGGTCTCCTCGGCCGGGACGAGCAGGGAGACTCCCGCGTTGTTGACGAGCACGTCCGCATGACCGAAGCGCTCATGGACCTGGGCGGCGAGCCCGGTCACGTACGCCTCCGACGCGACGTCCCCGACCACGGCCACGGCGTCCGCCCCGGCCGCGCGGACGGCGGCGAGGGTGTCGACCGGGTCCACGATGTCGGCCAGGACCAGCGCGTATCCCTCCGCCGCCAGGACCTCGGCCACCCGGCGGCCGATGCCCTGCGCCACTCCTGTCACCACGGCCACGGCCACGCGACGTGAGCCCCCGCCCACGCCACCCGCACCGCCCCCACCACCCACGAGTTCGGTCATCGGTAACGCTCCACCAGATGCTCGCGGCCCGCCGGAGGCTCGTACGGCTCCGGCCAGAAGTCCGTGACCGCCGCTATCCGGCCCTCGGCGTCGCCCGTGAAGAAACTGACCGCGGACATCTCCTCCACCACTTCCTCCCCCTCGCCCGCGCCCACCGTGACACGCAGCCACGTCACCACCTGCCGGGCGTCCGGATCGGCCACGATCCGTTCCGTACGCACCCGCCAGTCCCCCGGATACTCCTGGTTGAAGCGCAGATACGGCTCCTTGCCGCGAATCCGCTCGCGCGTCTGCGGCAGCTCGTAGACGACATCGTCCGCGAGGGTGCCCGCGAACGTCGTCCAGTCGCGGGCGTCCGCGGCGGCCCAGTACGTCTCCACCGTTCTCCGAAGCTCGGTCATACCCAGAGTCTGCACCGCGCCACTGACAATCGGCCGTCGTGCAGAGCCTGCCCACGACGCGAGCAATGACCGCACGGTCGTTCGCTTAGTACACTGGGCGTGTGACAGCTACGAGCACCGACGGACGCATCGCGCGCGGGAACCAGACCCGCCAACTGATCCTGAAGCAGACCGTCCGGATCGCCTCGGTCGAAGGTCTCGGCGCCCTGTCGCTCGGCCGGCTGGCCGGGGAGCTGGAGCTGAGCAAGAGCGGGGTGTTCGCCCTGTTCGGGTCCAAGGAGGAGCTTCAGCTCGCCACCGTGCGCGCCGCCGCCGAGGTGTACGTCGACCATGTCGTCCGGCCCGTCCTGGACCTGCCCGCCGGGCTCGCCCGGGTGCGGCGGCTGTGCGACGGCTGGCTCACGTACTCCGAGAGCCGGGTCTTCCCCGGCGGCTGCTTCTTCTACTCGGTCTCGGCCGAGTACGACGCACGCGAGGGCAAGGTCCACGACGCCGTCGCGCGGGCGCGCCTCGACTGGACCGCGTTCGTGGGGCAGAACATCGAGGACGCCAAGCAGGCGGGCGAGGTCGCGGCCGACGCCGACGTCCCCCAGCTCACCTTCGAGATCGTGTCGCTCCTCGAAGGCGCCAACGCCGAGTCCGTCCTGCACGACGACTTCAGCTGCTACGCCAAGGCCGCCAAGGCAGTCCTCAACCGGCTGCGGGCTGTGGCGACGGATCCGGCCGGGCCGGCGCTCGTACCGCCCGCTCCCTGACCACGAAGTCCCTTACGGACGCCACGACTTGCGGGTCGCCGAGTATCCGCCGGTGGCCCAGCCCCCGCGTGACGACCAGGTCCGCCCGATCGCCCAACGTGTCGGCGAGGGCGCGTGAATGGGCCGGATCGACCATGTCGTCGTCCTCGTCGTGGACGACCAGCACCGACAGCGGCCGGCCCACCTCGGCGAGAGCGCGCGGGACCGCGAACCGCGACCAGATGTCCCCCTCGCCGGGGAACAACTCCCGTTCGATACGACTCCGAAGCTCGGTGTTCAGCCGCGCCCGCAACCCCAGGCGCGCGCAGAACCCGTCCACCAGATACCCGAAGTCGGGCACCCCGCTGATCGCCACGACGCGCTCCGCCCGCAGGGCGCCGTCCCGGAGCGCGAGGAACGTCGCGGTGACCCCGAGGGAGTGCGCCACGACCATCTCGAACGGTCCGTGCTCGTCGTCCAGCGCCCAGGCGATGTCGCACAGATCGACGATCGTCATGCTCTCGCCGGCGCCTTCGCCGTGGCCGGGCGCGTCGAAGGCGACCGGGCTGAGGCCGAGGTCCAGCAGTTCGGAGACCAGCGCGGCGAAGCGCGAGCCGCGCGACTCCCAGCCGTGCACCAGCAGCACCGGGCGTTCGCCCGTCCCCCACCGGTAACTGACGGCCTTCTCCCCGCCGACGACGACCTCGCCCACCTCGGCCCGCTCCATCACGGGACGCTCGTCGGGCCGGAGCCGGCTGCGGCCGCGCGGCGTCCGGAAGAGGCGGAAGACGGCCCGGCCGGCGAGGCCCGCTGACACGTAGGACGTGCTGTTCAGGGCCGTACGGACAGCTGTGGTGGTGAGGTCCATGCCACGTACTCCTCAAGTCGAGTGTCGAGACATTAGCACGATCGTTCGGCTAGTTTTCTTGGCGAACTGAACGTACGGTCGTGCTGATGACTCGACGGAAGGCGACAGGCACCCATGGGGCCCAATCAGGAGTTCAAGGACGAGCTGGACAGTCTCATCGACCACCAACTCCTCGCGGGGGATTGCGACTTCGCCCAGGCGCCGCCCTCGGCCCGACAAGAACGCCGGCGAGGAAGCCCGCAAGGACGCCCGCGCGGACGTCGCCGCGTGACGACCGACCGCCAACGGCAGACGGCGTGACGGCCGACGGCGTGACGGCCGACCGCACGACGGCCGACCCCTCGACCTCGCACCGGCCGAGCTGGGCCGGTCTCCTGCCCGGACGCCCTGAACGGCGGGGCCGCAAGCAGCAGAATGGGGCGCATGACTGAGAAGAACGATCACGAGCCGCACAACGCCTCGGCCCCCGACTGGGAGAAGCGTTTCCGGGCGCCCCGCGTCTCGCTCCCCGACTGGGCCGAGGACGCGCCCGACCGTTCGCTGTTCGTGTCCAACGCGACGGGGACGTACGAGCTGTACGCGTGGGACCGCACCACCGGCGCCCAGCGTCAGGTCACCGACCGCCCCAACGGCACCACGGACGGCGTGCTGACTCCCGACGGCCGGTCGATCTGGTGGTTCAGCGACACCGACGGCGACGAGTTCGGCGTCTGGAAGCGGCAGCCGTTCGGCGGTGGCCCCGACGAGGACGCGGCGCCCGGCATCGCGCCGGCGTACCCGAGCGGGCTCGCCCTCGGTCGTGACGGGACGGCGGTCGTCGGCTGCTCGACCGACGAGGACGGCTCCACGATCCATGTCCTGCCGCCCGGCGGCACCCCCGTCGAGATCTACCGGCACCGCGAGTCGGCCGGCGTCGGCGACCTGTCGCACGACGGGACGCTCATCGCCGTCGAGCACACCGAGCACGGCGACGCGATGCACTCCGCGCTGCGCGTGGTCCGCCTCGACGGTACGACGGTCGCCGAGCTGGACGACACCAAGGGCGGCGCGCTCGAACTCGGCCTGTCCGTCCTCGGTTTCGCCCCGGTCGACGGCGACACCCGCCTCCTCGTCGGGCACCAGCGGCGCGGCCGCTGGGAGCCGATCGTGTGGGACGTGGCGACGGGCGAGGAGACCGATCTGGCGATCGAGCTGCCCGGAGACGTATCGGCCGAGTGGTATCCGGACGGGTCCGCGCTGCTGATCGTGCACAGCTTCGAGGCGCGCAGCGAGCTGCGGCGCTACGACTTCGCGCGGCGCGAGCTGATCGAGGTCGAGACCCCCGCCGGGACGGTGTCGGGGGCGACGGCCAGGCCCGACGGCTCGGTGGAGTACCTGTGGTCGTCGGCGGCCCGCCCGCCGGTGGTGCGGTCCACGTCGGGCGAGGTCGTGCTGGACCCGCCGGGGGCGAAGGCGCCCGGGTCGGTGCCGGTCACGGACGTGTGGGTGGACGGGCCCGGCGGCCGTATCCACGCGCTGGTGCAGCGGCCCGCGGGCGAGGGTCCGTTCCCGACGGTCTTCGAGATCCACGGTGGGCCGACCGCGCACGACCGGGACTCCTTCGCGGCGGGGCCCGCGGCCTGGGTGGACCACGGTTACGCGGTCGTACGGGTCAACTACCGCGGCTCCACGGGTTACGGCCGCGAGTGGACGGACGCGCTCAAGCACCGCGTCGGCCTGATCGAGCTGGAGGACATCGCGGCCGTGCGCGAGTGGGCGGTGTCGTCGGGTCTCGCGGACCCGGCGAAGCTCGTGCTCTCCGGCGGCTCGTGGGGCGGCTATCTGACGCTGCTCGGCCTCGGCACCCAGCCGGACGCGTGGGCGGTGGGGGTGGCGGCCGTACCGGTGGCCGACTACGTCACCGCGTACCACGACGAGATGGAGGCGCTGAAGTCCATGGACCGCACGCTGCTCGGGGGGACGCCGGAGGAGGTCCCGGAGCGGTACGAGGCGTCGTCACCGCTGACGTACGTCGACGCGGTACGCGCGCCGGTCTACATCTCGGCCGGCCTGAACGACCCGCGCTGCCCGATCCAGCAGGTGGAGAACTACGTCGACCGCCTGTCGGCACGCGGCGCGCCGCACGAGGTGTACCGGTACGACGCGGGCCACGGCTCCCTGGTGGTCGAGGAGCGGATCAAGCAGGTCGCCCTGGAGCTGGACTTCGCGGAGCGGCACATTCGGTAGGCGTTCGCCGGGGGCCCGCTTCCGGGTCCCCGATCGCCGGACGGCCGCATGTGCGG